>DFBX01000034.1 GCA_002366795.1 Rhodobacteraceae bacterium UBA3069
TCCGTCTTGGGCTGCAAGCCGCCCTTGCAGGCGATGAAGGATTGGCACAACCTCAAACCGGAGCTGTTCAAAAAACAGCCACACTACCTACCGGGATGTGACAGTTAACCAATTGCTGAATGATGCCACCAGCGGCGGCTTTGCATGGCCCGACTGGCAATACGTTGCGTAAAACTGGCATCACGGGTAACACCTGAGCAGGCTTGCAACAATAGCGGCGGAACGGATGCCGGTTTTCCTTTTGACCCGACCCGAAGATGCTGCGCGTGGTTTTGCCCGCCAGATGGCCGATGAATTCGGCCCGGTTCAGGTGATGATTGCACCGCTGACAGGGATCGAATGGGCCGATGACGCCCCTGATTTGCACGGAATTCAGGCACTTGTCTTTACATCCCGCAATGGCGTTCTGGCCTATCAGCGGCTGGATATGCCCAAGGGGATGCGGGCCTATTGTGTCGGCGAAGCGACCAGCCGTGCCGCAAGTCAGGTGGGGTTGGAGGCAATCTCGGCCGATGGTGATGCGGCGGCCCTGATCGCGCTGATTGCAGCGGCGGGGCAGTGCGGACCGATCCTGCATATCCGCGGCGCAGAAACCCGCGGTGCTGTAGCGCACAGGCTGAATCAGGCCGGAATAGAGACTTTTGAGACCGTTCTTTACCGTCAAGTGACGCTTCCACTGCCGACCGAGGCGCGCACGCTTCTTCAAGGGAATTTGCCCGTTATCGTGCCGCTGTTTTCACCCCGTAGCGCAGCGCGGTTTGCCGCCTATGCGCCGTTCGACGCACCGTTGTTTCTGGCCGCGATAAGCCCGGCGGCCGCGGAACGGTTGCATGGTTTGGAAACAAGGGCGATTGTGACAGCAGACCGCCCTGATGCCATGTCCATGTTGTATGCCGTGGAAGGACTTAAAGACGCAGCAACGCGGCTTGAGGCTGGTGGGGACGCAAAGTAAGGTTGGGAACAAGTTACGCTGTTAAATCGTTTTATGGATTCGATTATGAAGGGGGATCATCAGGTGTCAGACGGCAAGAAGCCCAGCAAGAAAAGGGAGCAGCCTGCCGAGGAAATCGAGGAATCGGCCATCATTTCCGACGAGCCTGAAGCGGATGCATCCGAGGATAAGACACCCGAAACCGATAACGTGGTCGAACCGCAGGAAGATGCGGAGGGCGAGGATGCGCCGGTTTCCCAAGATGCCCCCACGCCCGAACCCGATGTGACCGAGCCCGAAGAATCTATCGAAGCCGAAGGCGCGGAGGACGAATCCGTCGAGGAGGAGCCTGCAAGCGCCGAAGCCGAGTCAGAGCCCGCCCTAGTGCCCGTTGCCCCGTTGCCGCCCGAACAGGTGATCGTCAAGAAGGGCGGTTTCGTGCCCTTGTTCCTTGGTGGTATCGTGGCCGCTGGTATCGGCTTTGGCCTGGCGCGCTATGTAATCCCCGATTGGCCCGCTGGCAGCACGAACACCGCGCAAGCGGTCGAGAATGCGCTGGCAGCCCCGAAAAAGGACATCGCCGATCTGTCCGCGCGTCTTGAGGCGCTTGAGGGTGGGCCGGATCTTAGCGGCGTTACCGGACAAATGGACGAAATGCGCCAGACCTTGACCGCCCGCATCGACGGGATGGGCACACAGTTGGCGGATTTGGAAGCTCAGGTGGAAGATTTGGCAAGCCGTCCCAACATGGCTGGCAGCGCGACCGAAGCCGTCGCCGCATACGAGGCGCAGATGGAAAAGCTGCGCGCCGAAGTGGCCGCCATGACCGCAGATGCCCAAGCCCAGAAGGCCGCCGCCGAGATGACAGAGCGCGAGGCGATGCTGCGAAATTCGCTGACCCGCGTGCGGATCGCGCTGGACGAGGGCACGCCCTTCGCGGATGATTTGGCCAATATCCAGGCGGCGGGCATGTCCGTTCCCGATGGGCTAAGCGCCATCGCTCAAAGCGGCGCCCCGACGCTGGCCCAGTTGCAAGAGGACTTCCCGGCAGCAGCCCGCGACGCACTGAGCGCAGCGCGCAAGGGTGGCGCTGGCAGCACCGCGGGCGGGATCATGAACCGTATTTTTGGCGTGCGCTCGCTAGAGCCGCGCGAAGGCAATGACCCCGACGCAATCCTTTCACGCGCCGAGGCCGCGCTGAAAGAGGCGCGCCTGTCGGACACGCTTGCCGAAATCGATGCCCTGCCCGAAGCGGCAAAGGCGGAACTGGCGGATTGGACCGCCGGGGCGACCCAACGCACCGCTGCGCTTGCCGCTGCCGATGCGCTGGCCCAAGAATTGAACAAAGACTGAGGGTAACAAAATGCTGTGGTCGCTTATCAAGATTGTTATCTTCGTCGCCATCGTCGCTGCTGCGACTTTCGGGGCCTCTTACCTGCTGGACATGCAGGGCGGCGTTCGAATTGCATTCGGCGCAACCGAAATCAACCTGACGCCGTTGAATGCGGTGATCGGCTTTATCCTGCTGGTTCTCGCGATCTGGCTGTTGCTCAAACTGGTTTCGCTGTTGATCGCTGTGCTGAAATTCATCAACGGGGATGAAACGGCCATTACCCGTTATTTTGACCGCAACCGTGAAAGCAAAGGTTACAAGGCGCTGGCCGACGGGCTTATGGCGCTGGTTTCGGGAGAGGGGCGCGAGGCGATGGCCAAGGCCGCCAAGGCCGAGAAATACCTGCATAAGCCCGAGCTGACCAACCTGTTGACCGCCCAAGCCGCCGAAATGACCGGTGATACGAAAAAGGCCGAAACGGTTTACAAGCGGATGCTTCAGGACGACGCCACGCGCTTTGTTGCCGTGCGAGGGATCATGAAACAGAAGCTGTCCAATGGCGATTCCGCAACCGCGCTGCAACTGGCGAAAAAAGCGCATGAGATGAAGCCGAAGCACGCGGAAACCTCGGACACGTTGTTGCAGCTTCAGGCACAGGCGCACGATTGGGCCGGTGCGCGCAAGACGCTGACCTCGAAACTGAAGAACGGCACCTTGCCGCGTGATGTGCATAAGCGCCGCGATGCGGTTCTGGCCCTGTCCGAAGCAAAGGGCGTGCTGGACGAGGGCAACGACATCGAGGCGCGCGAAGCCGCGATCGAGGCGAACCGCCTGTCGCCTGACCTGATCCCCGCCGCCGCTTTTGCCGCGCGCGGCTATATCGAACAGGGGAAGGCCAATTATGCCGCGCGGGTGCTGAAAAAAGCATGGGCCGCGCAGCCGCATCCCGATCTGGCTGCCGCCTTTGCGGCCATCGCGCCCGACGAAAGCCCAGAGGCGCGGATCAAGCGGTTCCAGAAACTGGTCAAGCCAAACCCCGATCACCGCGAATCCCGGATGTTGATGGCCGAATTGAACATCGCGGCCGAAGATTTTCCCACTGCCCGCCGTGCGCTGGGCGATCTGGTTGAAAACGAACCCGACGCACGCGTTCTGACCATCATGGCTGCGATCGAGCGCGGCGAGGGCAAGCCTGACGCCGTGGTCAAGGGCTGGCTGGCCCGCGCCCTGTCGGCCCCGCGCGGTCCGCAATGGGTCTGCGACAAGTGTCACACGGTTCACGCGGAATGGGTGCCAGTGTGCGAAACCTGTCATGCCTTCGACACGCTAAGCTGGACATCTTCGCCTGCATCGTCCGTGGTCACACCCACTGGGATAGAGATGCTGCCCCTGATCGTCGGCACCATCGAAGACAAGACCGAAGAGCCTGCACCGGCCGATGAACCCAAAGCCCAAGAAGTGCCGGATGCAGAAATCATCGAAGCCGCCCCCGTGGTCGGCACAGGCGAATCTGTGGAAAAATAGGACCATTCCAAGATCTGGCGGGGCGCTCTAGGCCCGTCGCCGCACCGCTTGGGTGGTCGATGCGCAAAAATGTGGGATGTGTGGTGCCCCAAGACGGACTCGAACCGCCGACCTACTATTTACGAAACAGTTGCTCTACCAGCTGAGCTATTGGGGCTGTGCGCATGCCGTTTAAACGCAACGGGCAGGCCGCGCAAGATGGAATCACCACACAGTAAAGGATACCGCCGCAGGACCTTGCATAGGGCTGTCGCTTCTTGCCTCGCGCTACGAAAACAATAGCCCGGGGTGGAGGCGGAACCGAGCAATTGCCATGATCCTACATGCTGTTATCTATTCCCAAAGCCAAGGAATTGCCGATGAACGCGCCCGATGCCACTGATCTGTTGAACCGTCTTTTCGCCCGCGCGGTCAAGGTTGCCGACCCGATGCAATCGCTGGCTGATCATCTTCCGCAGAAACCGGAGGGGCGCGTGGTTGTGATCGGCGCGGGCAAGGCCAGTGCCCGTATGGCCGAAGCGGTCGAGGCAGAGTGGGGCCCTTGTGAGGGGCTGGTGATCACCCGCTACGGTTATGCCCGCCCCTGCAAAGGTATACGCATCGTCGAGGCCGCGCACCCTGTGCCGGATGCCGCAGGGATGCGGGCGACGCAAGACATGTTGAATTTGCTGGACAGCTTGGGCGAGGGCGACTTTGTGCTGGCGCTGATTTCCGGCGGGGCATCTGCATTGCTGGTTGCCCCAGCGGGTCGGATCACTTTGGAGGAAAAACAGCAGGTGAATGCGGCTCTGTTGGCCTCGGGTGCGCCGATCGACCGGATGAACGTGCTGCGCAAACATCTAAGCCGTGTGAAGGGTGGGCAACTTGCGGCGGCTGCCTGGCCGGCGCGCATGTTGGCGCTGATGATCTCGGATGTGCCGGACGATGATCCGGCGTTTATCGGCTCTGGTCCCACCGTGGGCGATTCATCAACTGCCGCCGATGCGCGTGCCGTCGTGGTCCAATGGCAGGTCGCCGTGCCGGAAAGCGTGACCGCGGCATTGAACGTACCCACGGGGGTTATTCCGCCCGATGATCCACGCCTGTCGCGGGTCACGAATGTGATCTATGCAGCGCCTTCGCAATCATTGGAGGCGGCGGCCGAAATGGCCCGCGCCGAAGGGATGGATGTGCGAATTCTGGGTGATGCGCTGGAAGGCGAAGCGCGCGATGTGGCCGCCGACCAGGCCGCGCTGGCGCTGCGGATGCAGGCGGAGCGGCGACCCGATGCGCCGCCGCTGCTGCTGTTGTCGGGGGGCGAATTGACCGTGACCCGAACCGGCGACGGTATCGGCGGGCCCAACGCGGAATTCTGCTTGGCCTTGGCGATTGCCTTGGACGGCGCATCGGGGGTTCATGCCCTTGCCTGCGACACCGATGGCGTGGATGGCGCGGCAGAGGTGGCGGGCGCGATGGTCGCTCCTGACACCTTGGCGCGGGCCCATGCCAAGGGGATCGACCCCGCCAAGGCGCTGGCCAACAACGACGCACATAGTTTTTTCGCTGCGATAAATGATCAGGTGATCACTGGCCCGACTCTGACCAATGTAAATGATTTTCGTACGATTCTGGTGGAATAGAGCCTATTCAGCAGCGGATTTCAGGCTGGCGATCAGGTGGTGGAACTTTTCGCCCTGCACCGCGACGTGCTGGCGGATCACCTCGGCCGCATTGTCGGGCTGGCCTTCGGACAGGGCCGTGACAATGTCCTGATGTTCGGACAAGGATTGCCCCATGCGCCCGCGCAGCTTTAGCTGGATACGGCGAAACGGTTTCAGCCGACGTTGCAGGCGCAGGCATTCATGCTCCAGAAAGCTGTTGCCGGACTGACGATACAGGATCTGGTGAAACCGCTCGTTCTGGGCGTAATAACCATCGGAATCCTTCGCCGCTACCGCGCTTTCACAAGCGGCATTGGTGGCGCGCAGATCGCCCAATGCCGCATCGGTGATCCGACTTGCCGCCAAGCGGGCGCAGGCGGCTTCCAGCTCTGCCATAACCTCGAACATCTCGATCAATTCGACCGGGCCGGGTTGGCGCACGAACACACCGCGACGCGGGATTTGTTCGACCAGCCCGGATTGCGCCAGCTTTTGAAACGCCTCGCGGATCGGGGTGCGCGACACGCAGAACTGTTCGGCAAGCCGAATCTCGTCCAGCCGGTCGCCATCGGAAAAACCGCCGGAAAGGATCGTTTCCTCCAGCTGTTCGGCGATGCTGTCTGCGCGGCGTTGGGTCATGGATAAGTCATAGCATTCTGCCTATCGAATGCAATAACGGAAATCCTGTATACAAAAACGTTGACTTGAGAAACATTCCTTGCAACGCTCGCCCTGATCCGAAGCCAATTCGGACAATATGGGAGGAAATCATGAAACGCTTTTTGACAACGTCCGTTGCGGCGCTGGCAATGCTTGCTGGCACGGTTGCGGCGAACGCGACCGAGCTGCGGCTGTCGCACCAATGGTCCAACAAGGATGTTCGCCACAAAGTCGCGCAGATCGTCGCCGACGAGGTGGCCGCCGCCGATGTTGATCTGGAAATCAAGATCTTCGGGTCGAAATCGCTGTTCAAGCCGCGTGAGCAATACAAACCGCTGTCGCGTGGCCAGCTGGATATGACCGTTCTGCCGCTGTCCTATGCGGGCGGCCAGCAACCGGCATATAACCTGACGCTGATGCCCGGTCTTGTGAAAAACCACGATCATGCCGCGCGCCTGTCCGCCTCGCCCTTCATGGAGGCGCTGGAGGCAAAGATGGCCGAGGATGACGTGATGGTGCTGGTTCATGGCTACCTTGCGGGCGGTTTCGCCGGTAAGGACAAGTGCATCACCAAGCCCGAAGATGTCGCCGGCTTGCAAACCCGCGCAGCCGGTAAATCGTTCGAGCAGATGCTGGCCGGTGCCGGTGCATCCATCGCATCCATGGCGTCGTCCGAGATCTATAACGCCATGCAAACCGGCGTTCTGGACGCGGCGAACACGTCGTCCTCGTCTTTCGTGTCCTACCGGATTTTCGAACAGGTGAAATGCTACACCCCTGCGGGCGACGTGGCGCTATGGTTCATGTATCAACCGATGCTGATGAACAAATCCACTTTTGACGGGCTGAGCGCCGAACAGCAGGCTGCCCTGCGTGCCGGTGCAGAAAAAGCGCAGGCCTTCTACTTGGAAGAAGCCAAGAAAGAGGATGCGGCCTCGGTCGAAGTGTTCAAGGCGAACGGCGTGGAAATCGCGCAAATGACGCCAGAGGATTTCGAAAAATGGCGCGCCATCGCGGCGGAAACCTCTTACAAGGCATTCGTCGAATCCGTGCCGGATGGGCAAAAGCTGCTGGATATGGCGTTGGCCGTCGAATGATCTGATGCATCAGCCGGGCGGGGGCTGCTTGCCTTTGCCCGGCATTCCGAAAGACCCCTTACCAACGAACGGAGTCCCCAATGGCGGGCCAATCCTCGGCTGCGGTCGCGCAGACCGGACGAAATCCTTTTCTTCGCGCCGTGGCCGCGCTATCGACCCTTGCGGGTTGGTGTTCGGCGGCCATGATCGTCACCGCCGTGGCGATCACCTGTCAGATGATTTTCATCCGTTTCGTGCTGAACGGATCGACGATCTGGCAGACCGAGGCGGTGATTTACCTGATGGTGGCAGCCACGCTGATCGGCCTGCCCTACGTGCAGCGTCTGCGCGGGCACGTGAACGTGGACCTGATCCCGCTGATGCTGGGGCAGCGCGCCCGTAGGGCGCTGGCCATAATCACGCTGTCGCTGTCCTGTGTTATCGTCGGGGTAATGCTGTTTTACGGCTATGACTATTGGCATTTCGCGTGGAAACGCGGCTGGACGTCTGACACCGTCTGGGCCGTGCGCCTGTGGATTCCCTATCTTGCCCTGCCGGTCGGTTTCGCGCTGCTGCTGCTGCAACTGATCGCCGATCTGGTGGCAGTTCTGATCGGTGCCGACAAACCCTTTGGTCTGAAGGAGGGGATGTAATGGATCCGCTTTTGCTTGGCGCCATGGTCGCCCTAGCCACGATCTTCGTTCTGTTTTCGGGCATCTCGGTGGCCATTGGCCTGTTGGTAGTGTCTGCGGGGTTCCTGATCGCTTTCGACGGGATGCGCTCTCTTGAACTGATGCCCGAGATTTTCTTTGGCAAACTGGACAATTTCGCGCTGCTGTCGATCCCGATGTTCATCATCATGGGTGCAAGCATCGCTTCGACTCGTGCGGGGGCCGACCTGTATGAGGCGTTGGAACGCTGGCTGACCCGCGTGCCGGGGGGCTTGGTCATTTCCAACCTCGGCGCATGTGCCCTTTTCGCCGCGATGAGCGGGTCTAGCCCCGCAACCTGCGCCGCCATCGGCAAGATGGGCATCCCCGAAATGCGCAAACGTGGCTACCCGGACGGGGTCGCCGCAGGCTCTATTGCGGCGGGTGGCACGCTGGGCATTCTGATCCCGCCTTCGGTCACAATGATCGTTTACGGGATCGCCACGGAAAGTTCGATCGGGCGGTTGTTCCTTGCGGGTGTCATTCCCGGCCTTCTTTTGATGGGGCTGTTCATGGCGTGGTCGCTGTATTCCACATGGAAATCGGGCCACGCGGCGGCCATGGACAAGGCCAGCTACAGCTGGGCCGAAAAGATCGAGATTCTGCCGCGTGTCATCCCGTTTCTGCTGATTATCCTCGGCGTACTTTATGCTATGTATGGCGGCATCGCGACCCCGTCCGAAACGGCGGCAGTGGGCGCGCTGCTGTGCCTGCTGATAGCAATGATCATCTACAAACTGTGGAACCCGCGCGATCTGTGGGTAGTATTGCGGGATTCAACGCGTGAATCGGTGATGATCCTTTTCATCATCGCTGCTGCGGGTGTGTTCAGCTATATGCTGTCGTCGCTTTTCATCACGCAAAGCATCGCTGAATGGATCGGCACGCTGGACGTGAACCGTTGGGTGCTGATGGGGGCGATCAACGTTTTCCTGCTGATCGCGGGGTTCTTTCTGCCGCCCGTCGCAGTGATCCTGATGGCCGCGCCGATCCTGCTGCCGATCATCACCACCGCAGGGTTTGACCCGATCTGGTTCGCCGTCGTCCTGACAATCAACATGGAAATCGGGCTGATCTCGCCCCCTGTCGGGCTGAACCTTTACGTGATCAACGGCATCGCCCCGGATATTTCGCTGCGCACAATTCTGGTTGGTTCGTTGCCTTTCGTCGCCTGCATGGTCATTGCGATCCTGCTGTTGTGCCTGTTCCCCGGACTGGCCACATGGTTGCCCGACGCGGTGATGGGGGTTGCACGATGACCCTTCTGGCCGACCTTCTGTCCACCGTGTTCGAGCGCCGGTTGCGCGCCGCCGATCCCGGCCATGACAGTCGCACCACGCCCGAGTTGATGAAGGCGTTGGTGGGTGCCACGGGCGAGGTGTCGGGCCTTGTAATTGCAGGGCTGATACTGACACGTGTCGAGGCGATGGACGATGCGGACAAGTTGGAATTCTTCCACCAAATGGCCGCGATGAACATTGACCCATCCCGCGTGCGCGACACGCTTGCCACCTATGAAGAAACGCCGGACAAAGCCAGTTACCGGGCGTTTCTGGCTGCCGCCGAACCTCCCCGCCAAGAACTGATTCGCCGCCTGAACCAGGTGCCGGGGGCAACGGGGCGGCTGGTGCGTATGCGCGCCGACCTGCTGCGGCTGGGGCGGGGGGATGCGGACCTTCAAGCGCTTGATCTGGATTTCCGACATCTGTTCGCGT
Source organism: Rhodobacteraceae bacterium UBA3069 (assembly GCA_002366795.1). Taxonomy (GTDB): domain Bacteria; phylum Pseudomonadota; class Alphaproteobacteria; order Rhodobacterales; family Rhodobacteraceae; genus UBA3069. The sequence continues at coordinate 9,590 of DFBX01000034.1, forward strand.
CTTGGTTCAATCGCGGATTCCTGGTGTTGCGCCCGATCAACTGGTCATCGCCCGCACAGATCCTGGACAAAATCATCGCATACGAGGCGGTTCACGCCATCGACAGCTGGGATGATCTGCGCCGCCGCCTGCAACCTGACGACAGGCGTTGCTTTGCGTTTTTCCATCCTGCTATGCCGGACGAGCCACTGATTTTCGTCGAGGTTGCGTTGACCAGCGGGGTTCCGGGCTCCGTCCAGCAACTGCTGGCCGAAGATCGCGCGCCCATGCAGGCTACCGATGCTGATGCGGCGGTTTTCTATTCGATCTCGAACTGCCAAGCGGGGCTTGCCTCCGTCTCGTTCGGGAATTCCCTGATCAAGCAGGTGGCCGCTGACCTGTCCGCCGAATTGCCCGGCTTGAAGACCTTCGTGACACTCTCGCCCATTCCGGGGCTGATGAAATATGTCACTGACACGGCGGAAAACGTGGATATTTCCGATGATACCACCATGCGCCAGCTGGCTGCGCATTACCTGATCAATGCAAAGACCAATGCCGGTCAGCCGCTTGATTCGGTCGCCCGTTTTCACCTTGGTAACGGCGCGCTGGTTCATGCGATCCACGCGCGCGCCGACATATCGGACAAGGGAATGGCGCAGTCCGGCGGTGTGATGGTCAATTACCTTTACGACCTTGGGCGGGTTTCGCAGAACCATGAAAGGTTCGCGTCCGCTGCCGAGGTGATCGCTGATGCCGAACCGCGTGCCCTTGCCGCCGCTTATCTCAAGACTCAAAGCTGAGGAGCCCCCATGGCCAACCCTCTTTATGACCGCCTGTTCGGACGCCACGCTGGCAAGGACAGCACCTTTCTGCACCTGCCGGATGGCACAACGCTGACCCATGCCGCATTCTTGGAAATGGCAGCCCAGTTTGCCCATGTCTTGGTGGATCAGGGTCTAAAGCCCGGTGACAGGATGGCAATGCAAGTGGCAAAATCCCCGCAGGCGTTGGGGCTTTACGCAGCATGTGCGCAGGCCGGCGTCGTGTTCCTGCCGCTGAACACTGCCTATACGGTCGATGAGCTGACCTATTTCATTGAAAACTCCGGTTCCAAGCTGGTTGTCTGTGACCCGAACAGCGAAGGCGCGCTTGCCCCCGTCGCAGCAAATCTGGATGCTTCAATGCTGACCATGGGTGCCGATGGCGCGGGCAGTTTTGCCAACGCCGCAGCGAACTTTGCGCATGAGTTCGACACTGTTTCACGTCAAAACGATGATTTGGCCGCTTTCCTTTATACTTCGGGCACGACGGGGCGATCCAAGGGAGCGATGCTGACACAAGCCAACCTGATGTCCAATGCCGAGACCCTAAGCGACTATTGGCAATTCACCGATCAGGATGTCTTGCTGCATGCCCTACCGATCTTTCACACGCACGGGCTGTTCGTAGCGACCAACGTGACCTTAGCCGCAGGCGGGTCGATGATTTTCCTTCCCGGTTTCGATCTGGACCGGATCATCGAAGGTATGCCGCGCGCGACGACCATGATGGGCGTGCCGACTTTTTACACCCGCCTTCTGGACGATCCGCGTTTCACCCGTGATCTGACGCAGCACATGCGCTTGTTCATATCTGGATCCGCCCCGCTTTTGGCAGAAACGCACCAACGGTTTGAGGCCTTGACCGGCCACCGGATTCTTGAACGCTACGGCATGACAGAGACGAATATGAACACGTCCAACCCATATAACGGGGAGCGCCGCGCAGGCACAGTCGGCTTCCCACTACCTAGGGTCGAGTTGAAGATCACAGGCGCGGACGGAAACGAGGTGCCCCAAGGCGAGATTGGCCTGATCGAGGTGCGCGGACCTAACGTGTTCAAAGGCTATTGGCAGATGCCCGAAAAGACGCGGGAGGAATTGCGCGACAACGGGTTCTTCATCACCGGCGATCTGGGAGTGATCGATGCAGATGGCTATGTCTCTATCGTAGGGCGGAACAAGGATCTGATCATTTCAGGCGGGTACAATATCTATCCGAAGGAAATCGAACTGGTTCTGGACGATCAGCCCAGCGTTTCGGAAAGCGCCGTGATCGGTGTGCCGCATCCGGATTTCGGGGAAACTGTGATCGGTGTGCTGGTGCCGGAAGCGGGGAAATCCCCTGATCTTGCCGCGATCGAGCAGGCTGTGGGCAAATCGCTGGCGCGGTTCAAACATCCCCGCAAGCTGGTGGTCATGGATGCGTTGCCCCGCAACACGATGGGCAAGGTTCAAAAGAACATCCTGAGAGAGCAATTCAAGGATGCGTTTGCCGGCTGAAACGGGACTATCCTGAATTTTGTGCTCTGGCGTGGTAACTGCTCTGTAAGGAGACCCACATATGAGCATCGACAAAGACCTATTGGATCGACTGATGGAAGGCCGTTCGCCCGGCGATCTTTTCCGTAAGGAAGGCATTCTTTCCGAACTTACGAAAGCGCTGGCGGAACGCGCGCTGACGGCCGAGATGGAGGAACATCTTGGCGATGAGCACGCCGAAG
>DFBX01000047.1:0-200 GCA_002366795.1 Rhodobacteraceae bacterium UBA3069
CGGCTGATCTGGACAGCGGAACTGAGGCCCGCATGAAACTGACCGTTGGGTTCACGCCCGACCTGGTGGCGTTACTGGAACAGGAAATCAAAGCTGGTGAGCGGGCCGTCACCGCCGCGATGAAAGCGGCAGGGGCCGAACTGAAGCAGGACTGGCGCGAGCAGATCACCCGTGCCGGTCTGGGCCACCGCCTGCCGCGC
>DFBX01000047.1:240-3994 GCA_002366795.1 Rhodobacteraceae bacterium UBA3069
CAGCGGCGACAGCATCAATGCCGCCGCGTTCATCTGGAGCAACGCCCCGGAACTCCTCAACGCCCATGATCGCGGCGCGCTGATCCGCTCGAAATCCGGGTTCTGGCTGGCCATCCCGACCGAAGCCGCCGGAAAAGGCCGCGGCGGCGCACGCCTGACACCGGCGCAATGGGAGCGCCGCCGGGGTATACGCCTGCGCTTCATCTATCGGCGCAACGGTCCCAGCCTGCTGATGGCCGAAAGGGCGCGGATCAACACGCGGGGGCTGGCCGTGACCTCGCGCTCCAAGACCGGGCGCGGGCAAGTCAGCGTGCCGATTTTCCTGCTGGTGCCGCAGGTGAAACTCCGGAAACGGTTGGATTTGATGCGGGATGCGGAGAAGGTGGCGGGTGCTGTGCCGGGGTTGATCGTGGGGAAATGGGAGGAATGGTAATCTTGATGGATTTAGCCGTTGCGGGACTATGCGAAACTTCCAAGCCCCTGACCCAACTGGCGCGAACGGCCCAGAGCGGTCATTGACCGGGTGTCAGGACGCTGCCGTGCAGCTTTCGCATTCCTGCCATTCGTGCATTACGCAGTATTATGTAGGTTCAATCGTCGGTCTGCAGACAAATTTGCATTTGCTGCAATTCAAAATTTCGGCATTTGATCTCTTTTTACCGTGAACGTGGCGGTCTACTGGGGCCGCGGAAAGTTGACTGTCTTCGCTGAGGGCGAATTGGCCGGCGTGGGATCGTGGAAATGTGCCGTGCAAGCGAACGGCTTTTTCACACCGAATGGCGCAGTTGTTTGTCGCGCAATTGTTGGAAAGCGCCCTTTACGGTTGCCTCCTGTGTAGTATTGTCGGAACAAGAACGCGCTGTCAGTCATGATGAAACGCTCAAAAAAACAAGGAGGAAGAAAATGAAATTTCGGAAATTGCTTGCCGTTTCGGTTGCTGCCCTGACGGTCGCCAACCCGGCATTCGCGGAAAACGTTCTGCGCTGGACCAGCCAGGGTGATGCACTGACCATGGACCCGCATTCACAGAACGAGGGCCCGACCGGCTCGATGAACGGCCAGATGTATGAAACTCTGGTTACCCGCGACGCGGCCCTTAACCTGCAGCCCGAACTGGCCGAAAGCTGGGAAGCCGGCGCAGATGGCTGGACCTTCAAACTGCGCCAGGGCGTAAAATTCCACGACGGTTCGGACTTTACCGCCGAAGATGTGGTGTTTTCGTTCGCCCGTGCCAACCACGAGGCCTCGGACTTCAAAGAGCAGGCCAAGAACGTCGTCGCTGTCGAAGTCATCGACGATTACACCGTCAAACTGGTGACCGATGGCCCGAACCCGATCCTGCCTAACCAGCTGACCTCAATCTACATTATGGACAAAGACTGGGCCGAGGCACACGACGTCGTTGCGCCGCAGGACTTTAAGGCAAAGGAAGAAACCTATGCCGTGCGGAATTCCAACGGCACCGGCCCGTTCACGCTGGTCAGCCGCGCACCGGACGAGATGACCGAGCTTGCGCGCAATCCTGAATGGTGGGGGAATGACATGTTCCCCGGCAATATCGACAAGATCGTCTACCGGCCGATCGGCAACGCCGCGACCCGCGTCGCAGCACTTTTGTCGGGCGAGGTCGATTTTGTTCTTGATCCGCCATTGCAGGACATCAAACGTATTGAAGGCGCAGACGGGCTGGGGGTCAAGACGGTTGCCCAGATCCGATCCATCTTCTTTGGTATGGATCAGGGTGTCGACAAGTTGCGCAGTTCGGATGCCGATGGCAACCCGTTCAAGGATGTAAGGGTGCGTGAGGCGATCAACCTTGCCATCGACAAAGCTGCAATCCAGCGCGTGGTGATGGAAGGTCTGTCCTTTCCGACCGGCATGATCACCCCGCCGGGCGTTCTGGGCAATACACCAGAGAATGATGCCTCTTACGGGTTCGATGTGGCAAAGGCCAAGGCTCTGCTGGCCGAAGCGGGATACCCCGACGGGTTCTCGATCCAGCTTGATTGCCCCAACAACCGCTACAACAATGACGAAAAGATCTGTCAGGCTGCGGTGGCAATGCTGGCCAAAATCGGCGTAAAGGTGAGCCTGGACGCGATCCCGAAGGCCCAGCACTTTCCCAAGATCCAGAAACGCGAGACCGATTTCTACATGCTGGGCTGGGGCGTGCCGACACTCGACAGCCACTATGTCTTGTCGTACCTGCTGGCAGGCGAAGGGTCGTGGAATGCAACCGGCTATAACAACGCCCGCGTAAACGAGATCACCGCAGCGATCACCACGGAAATTGATATTCCAAAGCGCACCGCGATGATTGACGAAGCGTGGACGCTGATCAAGGCGGACATGCCTTATGTACCGATCCATCACCAGGTTCTGGCCTGGGGGCTCTCGGACAAGGTCGACATTCCGATTGCGGCGGATGACTCGTTCCGTCCGCGCTTTGCCGTCATGAAATAAGCAAATCACCGGGACGGGTTGCAGCCCGTCCCGGCAACTCCGGCCCCTGAATGCTATTCTTTATCCTAAAACGACTTGCACAATCGGTGCTGGTGATGGCCATCGTTTCGGCGGTCAGCTTTTCGTTATTCAACTTCGTCGGCGATCCGGTCAACAATATGGTCGGTCAGGATGCCACGCGCGAACAGCGTGTCGAGATCCGACAGCAGCTTGGTCTCGATGACCCGATTCTGACCCAGTATTCGCGGTTTCTTGGTAACATGTTGCAGGGCGATTTCGGTCTCAGCTACCGGATCAAGCGTCCCGTCGACGATTTGATTTTCGAGCGCCTGCCAGCCACGCTGGAGCTGGTCTTTGTCAGCGCGATCATCGCGCTTACGGTCGGGATATCGCTGGGTGTTTATACCGGTATCCGGCGCAAATCATGGGTCAGCCGGTCGATCCTTTCAGTCTCCCTCGTGGGGGTCAGCTTGCCGACATTCATCATCGGGATCGCGTTGATCTATATTTTTGCCGTTCACCTGCGGTGGTTGCCATCGTCGGGCCGCAGCGGCACCGTCGAGCTTGGATGGTGGAAAACCTCGTTGCTGACCGTAGGTGGCTGGCGCGCAATCATTCTGCCAGCGATCACGCTGTCGCTGTTTCAGCTGACGCTGATCCTGCGGCTGGTAAGGGCCGAGATGCTCGAGGTGATGCAGACCGACTTTATCAAGTTCGCCCGGGCGCGTGGCCTGTCCGAACGCGCCATCAACTTCCGCCACGCGCTGCGCAACACTCTGGTGCCGGTGATCACCATCATCGGGCTGAATATCGGCGGACTAATCGCCTTTTCTGTGATCACGGAAACGGTGTTCCAGTGGCCCGGTACGGGTCTCATGTTCATTCAGGCGGTCGATTTTGTCGATGTTCCGATCATGGCGGCTTACCTGGTTTTTGTCGCGCTCTTGTTCGTTGTGATTAACCTGATTGTCGACATCCTGTATTTCGTCGTCGATCCACGCATCAGGCTGGGGGAATAACGTCAATGCAGCAAGATCGCCCCATGACCCGCTGGCAGCGGTTCAAGGACAACGACATTGTCTGGTCGTTCCTGCATTCACCCAGTGCCATGATCGCCGCGGCGATCACCGTGATTACCATTCTGGCCTGTGTGTTCGCGCCGCTCATCGCCCCGTTTGACCCGTTTGACCCGGCCCAGATCTCACTTTGGGATGGCAAGCTGCCGCCCGCCTGGGTCGAAGGCGGGCAACCGCAATACCTGATCGGAACCGACAACCAGGGCCGCGACATG
>DFBX01000033.1 GCA_002366795.1 Rhodobacteraceae bacterium UBA3069
ATCATCCGGGATGGAACACCTAGATAGGTATCCATGCCCCCGCCGCCATCCAACGTGTCACTGCCGCCGTTGCCAATCACGCGATCCCGTCCGATGCCAGCAAGCACAAGTTCGTGACCGATCTCGCCAAAGACATGATCGTTACCCGCGCCGCCCGCGACCACGTCATTGCCCGCGCCCGCGATCAACTGGTCGTCACCCTCGCCGCCCTGCAGGTTGTCGTCGCCGCTGTTTCCCATCAGCCGGTCATGGCCATCGCCGCCAATCAGCGTGTCCTGGCCGATGTCGCCCCGCAGAATGTCATCGCCCGCGCCGCCGTCCATAAGGTCGTCGCCTATCTGGCCATCTAGCAGGTCCGCGCCGGGCTCGCCGTAGAGTACATCGTTGTCGACGCCGCCGATCAGCCGATCATCCCCGCTGCCGCCGCGCAGTGTGTCATCGCCATCATTGCCAATCAGGATATCCACGTCGAACCCGCCAAGGATTGAATCATTGCCTTCGCCCCCGAAGATGCGATCTTGCCCCGCGTCGCCTTGCAAAAGGTCATGCCCGCCGCCGCTCAGAAAATCATCCCCCGCATCGCCCCACAGGTTGTCATTGCCAAAATCGCCCAGCAGGCGGTCGTTGCCATCGCCGCCGTAGATCGAATCCTCCCCTAGGAGACCGCGCAGGGTGTCATCGCCGTCCCGCCCGGCGAGGTAGTCGTGATTGTCACCACCGACCAGACGATCGGCATCGACGCTGCCCGCGATCGCGTAATTCGGATCCGTCGCCGCAGGCAACGGTTTCAGCGCCGCCACCATGGCAAACCCCACCAGCTTGCGCGGCACGGGTGCGATGGAGAATGTCATATGGTCGAAATCTGTGCCTACAGGTCCACTGGTCGCGCTCCTTTTCATCCGTTCGGGTCGGTGGATGACACGAATTTCCTAACACGGGATGGAGGTCAGGATGCCGGACGGCAAAACAGCAGAAAAGCGGCGATTGTGCTTGTTTTTAGGGGGCTGTCGCTTGACAGCGCAGCCCGAAACGCATCAGGCCCGCCTCGTATTCGGGGGCGGGCCTGATTTTGATTTCCAGTTACAGCAACCGCTTAGCGCGGAACGATGCTGTCCGATTTCAGATAGTCGAAAAAGCTGCTGTCCGGGGTCATCACCATCGATGAATTGCCCTTAGTCAGCGCCTCTTCATAGGCTTGCAGCGACCGGTAGAAATTGAAGAACTCCGGATCGGCGCCATAGGCATCTGCGTAGATCGCGTTACGGCGCGCGTCGGCCTCGCCTCGGGTCACGTTGGCGTCACGGTCTGCGACCGACAGCGTTTCCACCACGGTCCGGTCGGCAAGCGCGCGCACACGCTGCGCCGCCTCGTTACCGCGGGCGATTTCGTCCGCCGCTTCGCGTTCCCGTTCCGACCGCATCCGTGCGAAGGTTTCGGTAAGGTTCTGATCGGGAAGGTTGGTTTCCTTCAGCCGCACATCAACCACGTCCAGCCCAAGACCCTGCGCCGAAGCACGGGCCTGGTCGCGAATACGGGTCATCAGGCTGCGGCGATCCTCGGACAGGATGGTGTCCGACGTCACCTGGTCGGCGCCCAGAACTTCGCGGATCTGCGCGTTCAGGATCGAGGAAAGACGATCCTCGGCCACGCGCAGCCCACCGGCACCAACGGCCTGACGGAACTGGATCACATCGGCAATCCGATAGCGGGCAAAGGCATCGACAGTCAAGCGGCGGTCATCCGAAGGCGTCACCTCGATCCGCTGGGTGTCCAGCGACAGGATACGGTCGTCATAGCGCACGACCTCCTGGATCAGGGGCAATTTCAGATACAGACCCGGCTGTTCTTTCACATCCTTGATCTGGCCGAATTGCATGACCAAAGCGCGTTCGCGTTCGTCCACGACAAACAGCGAGGAAAAGATGCCGGCGATCACGATCGCCAAGGCGGGCAGAAGATAGGTGGTTTTCCGCATGTCAGTTGCCCCCCGTCTGGGTGTTGCGACGCAGTTCGTTCAGCGGCAGGTAAGGCACGACGCCCCCGCTGCCACCTTCACCGGTCAGGCTTTCGTCAAGGATGGTCTTGTCCATCTTGCCCAGCACGTCCTCCATCGTTTCCAGATAAAGGCGGCGGCGGGTGACTTCGGGTGCCTTGACGTATTCTTCCAGAACCGAGGAGAAGCGCGCGGCCTCACCTTCAGCCTCGTTCACCACGCGGGCGCTGTAGGCGGCTGCCTCTTCCAGCGTTTGCGCGGCCTGACCGCGGGCTTCGGCCAGCACGCGGTTGGCATAGGCGTCAGCCTCGCGTTGCAGACGCACACGTTGTTGTTCGGCGGCCTGCACTTCGCGGAAACTGTCGATCACGTCGGGCGGCGGGTCGGCCTTTTCAAGGTTGACCCGAACAACGTTGATGCCGCTTTCGTATTCGTTCAGCGTGGCCTGAATACGTTCCATCGCCGTGTCGGCGATCAGGCCCCGGTCACGGTTCAGGATCGGCGCAAGGTTCGATGCGGCGATAATCTCGCGCATGACCGATTCAGACACGGCGCGCACGGTTTCTTCCGGCTCGGCGATATTGAACAGGTAATCGGTGGGGTCCGAAATGTTCCAGACCACTTGGAAATCGATATCCACGATATTGGCGTCCGTGGTCAGCATCAGCCCCATATCCGAGGTCGAGATGCGCGAGGAACTGCGCGTGCCGGCAACGCCCGACCCCTGAGAGCCGATATTCTCGGTCCGTTCGGTCGTGGTGTCGATCACCTCGGCCTTGATAAAGGGCCACCATGCCATGTGCGGGCCATCGTCGGTGACGCGGTATTCCTTGCCCAGCAGCAGCTCGACGCCCTGCTGTTCCGGCTTTACGGTGTAGAAGCTGGTGAAACCATAGAGCGCAACCGCCGCGAGGGCCGCAAGGCCAAGCGTGCCGCGCGTAAATGCCGGCCCGCCCGCGCCGCCGGAACCACCGCCAGAGCCGCCGCCGCGATTGCCGCGACCACCCATCAGCACGCGGATCTGTTCCTGACCCTTGCGCATCAGCTCGTCGATCTCGGGGATTTGGCCTTCTTCTCCGGGACGGCGTCCGCCGTTCCCGCCCTCGGTTCCACGGTTGCCTTCGGGTCTGCGGTCATCGTCACCGCCCCGTCCGCCGCCGCTGTTTCCGCCGCCGCCCCAGGGGCCGCCAGATTGTCCAGCCATGTAGCTATCGTCCTTTGTTCATTCTTGCGGCTTTCGCCCTTTGACGAAGCGCTACCGGGATACGGCGGCGCCATCATGTGACTAAACTGGGCAGCTTGGCGGGAAATTCAACCCGTATTCGCCCAGCGATTGACCGTTAATCCCCAAAAACCGTCGGTTTCACGGGCTCAGTCGTAATGCCGCACCGGGGTGGACATGGTGACCAGTTCTTCGGCCATGGTAGGATGGACAGCACAAGTGGCGTCGAACTGTTCCTTGGTTGCGCCCATCTTGACCGCGATCCCCGCCAACTGGATCATCTCGCCCGCTTGCGGCGCGACAATATGACAACCCAATACGCGGCGCGAGTCCGCGCAGACGATCAGCTTCATCAGTACCCGCGAAGATTTGCCCGCAAAGGCGGTCTGCATCGGTTTGAACGAAGTCGCGTAAACCTCGATCGGGCCTTTCTCGCGCGCCTCTTCTTCCGAAAGGCCGACGGTGCCCATTTCCGGCTGGGTGAAGATCGCCGTGGGGATCAGGTCGTGATCGGGCTTGGTCGGGTTGTCCTTGAACGCGGTTTCGACAAAGGCCATGCCCTCGCGGATCGCCACGGGGGTCAGGTTGACGCGATTGGTCGCGTCACCCACGGCCCAGATACTGCCCGCTGCGGTTTGCGAATAGTCATCTACCACGACCTCTCCGCCGCGGCCCAGTTGTACGCCAGCCTGTTCCAGCCCCATGTCATCGGTGTTCGGGCGGCGACCGGTGGCGAACAGCACGGTGTCGAAATGGCGTTCCTCGCCATTGGTGGCCTTCACGCGAATACCCTTGTCGTCCCGTTCAAGCGAGATGATGTCAGTGCCCAGATGCAGGTCTATCCCGTTCTGGATCATTTCCTCGGCCACCAGCCCGCGTGCCTCGTCGTCGAAGCCACGGAGCACCTGCGCGCCACGATAATATTGCGTGACCTTGGTGCCAAGCCCGTTCATCACACCGGCAAATTCGCAGGCGATGTAACCGCCGCCGATGATCAGCATGGAACTGGGCAATTCATCCATATGGAAGATGTCGTTCGAGGTCATGCCAAGATCGGCCCCCGGCAGGTCGGGCTTCACAGGCTTGCCGCCCATGGCCAGCAGGATGTGGCGGGCGGTGAACTCCTCGCCCGTGGACAGCTTCACCCCATGGGGGCCGGCCACGGTGGCGCGGGCGTCGAAACTTTTCACGCCATTATTCTTCAGGATATTGCGGTAGATGCCTTCCAAACGGTCCAGTTCGGCATGCAGCTTGGTCTTGAATTCGGGCCAATGGAACCCCGACTGGCTGACCTGCCAGCCATAGGCCTGCGCCTCTTCGATCATGCCGGGAAAGCCCGAGGCGAAAACCATCAGCTTTTTCGGCACACAACCGCGAATGACACAGGTGCCGCCATAGCGGTCTTCCTCGGCCAGGGCGACGGTCTGCCCGTTCTGCGCCGCGACGCGGGCGGCACGCACCCCACCGGACCCGCCACCGATCACGAAAAGGTCGAAGTCATACTCTGCCATGGGATGCGCCTCTCTGCCCGAATATCGTTGCGCACAGATGTATGCGATTGGCGCGCAGTGTCCACCCCGCGCGGTCGCGATGTTTCACCGACCCACATGATTGTCAGGCATCGACCGCACCGGGCGCGCATTTTCTTCAAGGAACGCTCCCGCCCATTCGCCGTTTTTCTGGCGAAAAGCACTCATGTCTGGGCACGGCCCCACGGCCTACGCCGCAGAACCCCTGGCGCAGGACGCAAACGCTGCGCCCCAGCTTTCATTGTTCTTCAAATACCTGAAAGCAACGCCGGCTTAGTCATCCAGGTCAGCGAACAAATTATCGCTTTCCACGAAATCAATCCGGTCCTGTTCCACCGTGCCTTCGTTGATGTCGCGCACTTCAACGCGCCCGTCGCCAAAGCCCAGCACAACCGCATCGCAAATATCGATGAACAGACCGTTTTCCACCACGCCTGGGATCTGGTTCAGCACCATGGACAGTTGCCGCGCATTGCCGATCCGGTTCAGGTGCAGGTCCAGGATATGGTTGCCCTCGTCTGTGATGAAAGGCGTGCCCCCATTCATGCGCAGCGTCACTTCGCGGCCCAGAACATCCATGGAAATCAACATTTCCTCAAGCAGGGCGCGGGTGGTCTGCCAGCCGAACGGGATCACCTCGACCGGAAGGGGGAAATTGCCCAAGGTTTCCACCTCTTTGCCGACATCGGCGATGACGATCATCTGGTCGGATGCCGTGGCCACGATCTTTTCCTGCAACAGCGCGCCGCCGCCGCCCTTGATCAGGTTCAGATCACCGTCGAATTCATCCGCGCCGTCGATGGTCACGTCCAGCCATTTCGCCTCGTCCAGGGAAATCACCTCGATCCCGACCTCGCGCGCCAGTTGCGCGGTTCGGGTGGATGTTGGCACGCCCTTGATGCGCAGCCCCTCGTCGCGGACCATTTCACCAAGACAACGCACCATCCAGGCGGCGGTCGATCCGGTGCCAAGGCCCACGCGCATTCCGTCCTCGACATAGTCCACCGCACGTTTGGCGGCGACGAATTTGGCCTTGTCGATGGGCGACAGTTCTCCGGTCATGGCAGCGATTCCCTTGGGCTTGGTTGGGGCTTGAATGCGGCGCTTATAGGCAAAATCGCTCCGCTGTGCGAGAGGCAAAGCCCCGCAGTGGATAACGCGTCGCGTATCGGCGGGTCAAACCGCGCGTCTGGTCTATCAGGTGGGCATTACCGACGCTCCGCCCCATGTTTCCAAATCAGGCGGCAAAGGATCACTCTTTGGGCAGGGGGCGCGGCATGCCAATGGTCGGACGTTCGGTGCGATTGGGTTCAGGAGAGGCTGCAACAGCATCAATATGCGCAATGATTTCATCAATGGTCGTGGTGCCGTCGCCATTGCCGTCCATGGTCAGTAGCGCCTCGGCCCGGTTACTACCAAGATACGACTTGCGACGTGTTTTTGCTGCATAGTCGTAGAGTTCTGAAATATTGATAGCGCCATCGCCGTCCGCGTCCGATCCGATCCGCATCATGCGGATTTGAGACCGCTGACTGATATTGTTGGCAAAGGCCTCTGCCTCTTCCAGTTCGGGCATGGACAGCACCCCATCCGCATCAAGGTCATGGGCCAGAAACATAGTAATGCTACGCGCACGCAGGTTTGCCTCTTGCCGTTTTTGCTGTCGCGCAACTTTTTCGGCTGTCACATTGCCTTCTGGGTCAATTGAAAACGCGTGGGTGATGAACTGCTGCTTTGCCTGCACAGGGTTCGTCCGCATCATTTTCGCGTAACGTTTCGTCTGCATATCCATCATTTTCTGGACCTGAAATTGGTCCATCTGCCCGGCAGCAGGCGTGGCAAGGCAGATCACGGCAATCAAAGGCTTGGAGAAAGATGAAATGTGCATCTGGCGCACTCCTGCAACTGGTGAATTCTCAGTCAAGCTAGGGGCGCGGTCAAACCAACTCAAGCGTCGCCAAGACAAAGGCCAGATTTGCCGGGATATGTCGCTTTCCTGCTATGGTGCGGGCGGGTTGCCCCCTAGTCTGGCGGCAACAGCACCGCGTCATCGCACGCAAAACCCCAGTTTTCGCAAAGGAAATACGCCCTCATGTTCCTGTCCGTCTTCGAGATGTTCAAAGTGGGCGTTGGCCCATCGTCCTCGCACACGATGGGGCCGATGGTGGCCGCCGCGCGGTTTCTGGACATGGTGCGCGCCGCGCCGTTCCATCCGCGCGGGGTCAAGGCCTCGCTCCACGGCTCGCTGGCCTTTACCGGCGTGGGCCATGCCACCGATCGCGCGGTGATGCTGGGGCTGGCCGGGTTCACCCCCGAAACCTACGACGCCGCAAAGGCCGAGGCGACGCTGGCCGCGCTGAACGCGGACAAAGAGGTCACGCCCGAGGGTCTGGAGCCGCTGCATTTCGACCCGGACACCGATCTGCTGTTCGACTATGACCGCACCCTGCCCGGCCATGCCAATGGCATGACCCTTTCGGCCACCGATGCGCAGGGCGACGTGATCCTGTCGGAAACCTATTATTCCATCGGCGGCGGTTTCGTCCTGACCGAGTCTGAGTTGGCAGCGGGCGGCGATGTGGATCAAGGACCGCCCGTCCCCTACCCGTTCAAATCCGGCGCGGAGATGTTGGAAATGGCCCATGCCTCGGGCCTGAGCATCGCCCGGATGAAACGCGCGAACGAGCTGTCGCGGCGCGGCGTGAACGGTCTGGATGACGGGCTGGCCCGCATCTGGCAGGTGATGGAGGATTGCATCGAGCGTGGCCTTGCCACCCCCGGCATCCTGCCCGGCGGGCTGAACGTGAAACGCCGCGCCCATGCCATCCACGAGGCATTGAAGGCCGAACAGGGGTTGAACCTGTCCGCGCCGCACACGATCAATGACTGGATGAGCTGCTACGCCATGGCCGTAAACGAGGAAAACGCCGCCGGCGGGCAGGTCGTTACCGCGCCGACCAACGGGGCGGCGGGCGTGGTGCCCGCGGTCATCCACTACTGGCTGAACCATGTGCCCGGCGCCACGCGCGACCGCGTTCCCGAATTCCTGCTGACCGCCGCCGCGATCGGCGGGCTGGTCAAGTTCAACGCCTCTATCTCGGGGGCCGAGGCAGGCTGTCAGGCAGAGGTCGGAACCGCCGCAGCCATGGGGGCCGCTGGTCTGTGCGCCGTGATGGGTGGCACGCCCGAACAGGTGGAAAACGCGGCTGAAATCGCGCTGGAACATCACCTTGGCATGACCTGCGACCCGGTGCGCGGGCTGGTCCAGGTGCCCTGCATCGAACGCAACGGGCTGGGCGCGATCAAGGCGGTATCCGCCGCGTCCCTGTCCATGCGCGGCGATGGCACCCATTTGGTATCGCTGGACGCCTGCATCGAAACCATGCGCCAGACCGGCGCGGACATGAGCGAGAAATACAAGGAAACCTCGCTTGGCGGTCTGGCGGTGAACGTGCCGAACTGTTGAATGCGAATCGCCCGCGCCGCCGCACACCCGCGGCGGCCGGCATCGCGGGCGCAAACACGCGGTTGCAATATGCCAAAAATGCGCTGCGCTTTCTGGACTCGCAGGCGCATCATGCATGGCGCTAAAGCGCATCACCTGTGACCTGACCTCCACAAACAAAATCCCGCATGGCGGGAAAAATTGAATGTTATATCCACGAAGGGTTGCCACACGCCCTTTGGTTGTTAGCGTATCTCCACGCAACTTCCGACGGTGCCCATGACGCAAGACAAACCCCTTCTCGGTATCTCGATGATGCTTGGCTTTTGTGCCATCGCCCCCCTTGGGGATGCGGTTGCCAAGATACTGGGCGAGGCGGTGCCGCTTGGCATCGTTTTGCTGATGCGGTTCGGGGTGCAGGCGCTGCTTTTGTTCCCGCTGCTGGCCATGACCGGACGGCCCTGGCGGATGCGGGGGCGGGTGCTGCGGCTGACCTGGTTGCGCACGGTGATGCATATCATCGGCATCGGCATGATGTTCACCGCACTGCAATATCTTGAACTGGCCGATGCAGTTGCCATCGCCTTTGTCATGCCCTTCATCATGATGTTCCTTGGCCGCTTCATTCTGGGCGAGGAGGTCGGCGGGCGCCGTCTGATCGCGGCGGGCGTCGGTTTCATCGGCACGCTGCTGGTGGTGCAGCCGTCCTTTGCCGAGGTCGGCTGGCCCGCACTGCTGCCCGTGGGCGTGGCGCTGAATTTCGCCCTGTTCATGCTGGTCACGCGCCAGATCGCCAAGGACACCGACCCGATCGGCCTGCAAGCGGTCAGCGGCGTCATGGCGGTGGTAATCATGACGCCCGCCATCGCGGTCTATAATATCGGGATGCTGCCTAGCCTGCCCGCGCTGGATGCATTGGCGTTGGAATCCCCCCCGGGGCGCGACTGGGTGCTGCTGCTGGCCATCGGTGCCATGGGCACGCTGGCCCATCTGCTGATGACCTGGTCGCTGAAATACGCGCCCTCGGCCACGCTGGCCCCGATGCAATACCTGGAAATTCCCTTTGCCACGGCGATGGGGTGGGTGATCTTTTCCGACCTGCCGAACCCGCTGGCGACGCTTGGCATCGCCATCACCATGGCGGCGGGGCTGTATATCATCGCGCGTGAACATTCCACCGCCCGCAAGGCCCGCCGTACCGCCACGGCGGAGGCGGAGGCGGAGGCAAAGGCAAAGGCAAAGGTCATTCCGGCCAGACAGCACCCTGCATCAACGCCTCGGCCACGGATGGCAATGCAAACCGCGGCAGAATGACCAGCATCTTGGGAGCGGTCACCGACAGGTCCACCGACCCCACCACCCGGTTCGACGTACCCACCTTGCCATCGGGTGCAAAACAATGCCCCTGAACCGGCCATTCCAACCCGTCTGACATGCCTTCGACCGCGCCCATGGGAAACAGCGACATCGGCGTACCGACGGGCAATCCGATCCGCAACCGTGGCTGCGCAAGAAAGGTCAGGTCTGCCTCGCCCAGCAGGACGCAGCGTTGCCAAGGGTGACGCACCAGCGAATTGCAGGCGGCCAGGTGGTGATCCATCCGCGCGCCCAAGAACCCGACGCCCAGCAACAGCGGCGCCTGGACCGAGCGCAGGCATTTGTCGAAATCGGTGCTGTCCTGTTCGTCGATCTGGTGGATGCGCTCTTGCCCCACGGCGGCGCGATCCCCATCTGACAGGCTGTCCATATCCCCGATCACCGCGCAGGGCATCACACCATGTGACAAGGACACCCCTGCCCCGCCATCCGCGGCCACGACTTCGGGCGCAAGGGCGCGCGCCTCTTGCAGCATCGCCTCGCTGGCCGCGCCGCCGCCGATCAGGGTGATTGGTTCATTTTTGGAAACGATCACCTTGGATTCTCCGTAATTGATGCAATTTTTAGAAACAGGACACATTCTGGACACGAAATGATACCGTAAAAATCGAAGAATCGTTCACGTTTCGACGCCTATCCTTTGGTAAACATTATCGCCAGAGGCAAAAGAAAGTGAGTTCCCAATGGTGAACACGAGCAAGATTCTGACGGTCTCCTACGGGACCTTCTCATGTACACTCGAAGGATTCGACGATTCCTTCGATACAATGAAGGCGATCGCGGAATACTTCCGTGATCTTGCCGCCGATGACCGTTACTTCGGGGCGACCCCGCCCACGCCCGATGCCGACATGCTGGCCCGCATCGCCGAGAAAGAAATCGAGCGCCGCGTCGAAGCCCGGCAGGAACAGGGCAGCATCGTTTTGCGCGCCTCTGAAATGGAGGCCGCCGCAGCGCCGGCCCTGAGCCAGCCCGCAGCCCCGCAGCCCGCAGCCGCCGAACAGGCTCTGCTGACCGAAGAGACGGTCGAAACCGCCGAAACGCAGCAGATCACGGCAGAGGATGCCGACGACCTGGCGCAGCGTCTGGACGAGGCAGCCGAGGCCGAGGCCGAAATCGCGGCGGAAGCCGAAGCAGAGGCAGCGGTCGAAGAGGAGGAGGCAGCCGCCCTCATCGTTCCGCGTCGCCCGCATTTTGCCAAGCCGATTCAGGCCACTGTCGCCGCGAATGTAATCCCGGTGCCGCATCCCGATGCGGACAGCGTGGCCGCGAAATTGGCCCGCATCCGGTCTGTCGTGTCGCGCGAAGAGGTCGCGGAAGACGTGCAAAACCCGATCTACACCGAGGACGAGCACGCCGAGGCCTTCATGGATGACAGCGCCGCGCATGAGGCGATGGAAAGCCGTCTGGATGACGACCTGACCGACGGCGCGATCCGCACCGCGGCCCTGTCTTACGAAGACGAGTGGGACGAGGAAGAGACCGCCGCCAGCGACGCCGCGCCCGAAGCGGAAGCCGAAGGCCTGTATGAAGAGGTCGAAGAGCCTGCCGCCGCCGAAGCAGAGGCAGAGGCCGCAGAAGTCGCCGCCAACGAGGACGAGATCGAAACCGAGGAAGAAACCGTCAGCTTCGATGCCGATGAATTCGACCCCGAGGCATTTTCGATGGAGTTGAACGCCGAGGTGGAAACCGAGGTCGAGACGGAAATCGAAGCGGAAGACGAGGACGAGCTGGACGCGATTCTTGACCGGCTAATCCACCGCGGCGCGGCCAAAACCGCCACGGTGGATGAGGAAGAATACGAGGAAGAGACCGCCGAGGCGCTTGACCTTTCCGCCTATGAAGACACGGCAGAGGACGAAGACGCGCCCCAGGTCGAGTTTGAAACCGAATCCGAAACCGCGACCGAATCCCAGCCGGAACAGCCCGGCATTCGCGCCCGCGTCATGAAAATGAAGCGCGCCGATTTCGAAGCAGCCATTGAAAAGGGCCTGCTGGAAGAGGACGAGGACGCCTATGAAGCCGTGGCCGAAGAGGATGAGAGCCCCGCAAGCACCGGCGATCTCTCCCCCGAAGCCGAGGCCGAGTTGCAGCGCGAGCTGGCCGAGGTCGAAGCCGAACTTGGCGATCTGGACGACGATGCCGCCTATGCCGAGGACACGTTCGACGACGAGGACGAGGACGATATGGAGCTGGACGGCGAAGACGAGATGACCTCGATCTTTGCCGAGGATGACGAGGCAGAAGAGGAAGAGGCCCAGCGCCAGTCCCTGCGCACCCGCCTGCCCGTTGCCGGCGGCGAAGGCGATATGAGCCGCCTGATGGCCAAGGCCAGCAGCGAAATGGACGAGCCCGAGGGCAGCAATCGCCGCGCCTCGATCGCGCATCTGCGCGCCGCCGTCGCCGCCACGAAGGCGGAAAAGGACGCCGGCACCCTGCACCGCAACGAGGATCAGGTCAAAGCCTACCAGGACGATCTGGCATCGGTCGTGCGCCCGCGCCGTCTGACTGTCGGCGAAGGCCGCACGACGCGCCGCCCCGAGGTGGACACCCGCCCCGCCCCCCTGAAACTGGTGGCCGAACAGCGCGTGGACGAAGCCCCCGATGCGGCCCCCGCCCAGCCGGTGCGCCCGCGCCGCGTGTCGATGGCCGCCGAAATGGCCGAAACGGCCGCGCCCGCGGACCAGCACAGCTTTGTCGAGTTCGCAGAGGAAATGGGCGCATCGTCGCTGCCCGAACTGCTGGAAGCGGCAGCCTCATACCTGTCCTTCGTCGAGGGGCAAGAGCAGTTCTCGCGCCCGCAACTGATGACCAAAGCGCGCCAGATCCAAGGCGAGGAATTCTCGCGCGAGGATGGGCTGCGGTCCTTCGGGATGCTGCTGCGTCAGGGCAAGATCGAAAAGCTGAAAGGCAACCGGTTCACGGTGTCCGACAGCATCGGCTATCGCCCGGATGCCCGTCAGGCCGGCTAAGACACCCACGACAATGCAAGAAAGGGCGGCCCGTCAGGTGCCGCCCTTTTCATTTCCGCAAAGCGATCCGGTTACTCGGGATCGTTCGGTGCGTCCGGGTCTTCCTTGCCGACGCCCTTGAAGACGAATTTGAACGGCATCGCCCACAGGAACCCCAGAACGACGTAAACCACCAGTTCCAGCAGCATCGGCGGGGTTTCCAGCACCCGCCGCAGCCAGTCGGTCAGCGTCACTGCCAACACGATATAAAGCGGCAGCCCGATCAGCAGGATCACCAGCGACCAGCGCCGCCGCGCTTTGTAACCCAGCGCCATCAGTCAGCGAACGGGTCGGTGACAAGGATCGTGTCCTCGCGCTCTGGCGAGGTGGACAGCAGCGCGACGGGGCAGTCGATCAATTCCTCGATGCGGCGCACGTATTTCACCGCCGCACCGGGCAGATCGGCCCAGCTGCGCGCGCCTTCGGTGGATTCGGACCAGCCTTCGATCTCTTCATAGATCGGCTTGCAGCGGGCCTGCTGGTCGGCGGCGGTGGGCAGGTAATCCAGCACCTCGCCGTCCAATTCGTATCCAGTGCAGATCTTCAGGGTTTCGAAGCCGTCCAGCACGTCCAGCTTGGTCAGGCAGATGCCGTTGACGCCGGATGTGGCGCAGGTCTGGCGCACCAATGCCGCGTCGAACCAACCGCAACGGCGCTTGCGCCCTGTGGTGGTGCCGAATTCATGGCCCCGCTCGCCCAGGCGCTGACCATTGGCATCGTCCAACTCGGTCGGGAACGGTCCTTCGCCCACGCGGGTGGTGTAGGCCTTGACGATGCCCAGCACATAGTCGATCGATCCCGGCCCGACGCCCAAGCCGGTGGCCGCCTGCCCGGCGATCACGTTCGAGGAGGTCACAAAGGGATAGGTGCCGAAATCAATATCCAGCAGCGCGCCTTGCGCACCTTCGAACAGGATGCGTTTGCCCGATTTGCGTTTTTCGTTCATCACCTTCCAGACAGGGCCTGCGTATTGCAGGATCTGCGGCGCGATTTCCATCAGTTGGGCAATCAGCGCGTCACGATCAATGGGGTCGACGCCAAGGCCACGGCGCAGCGGGTTGTGGTGCTGCAAGGCACGATCGACCCGCGATTCCAGCGTCGCCTGATCGGCCAGATCCGCCACGCGGATCACGCGGCGGCCGACCTTGTCCTCGTAGGCGGGGCCGATCCCGCGCCCGGTGGTGCCGATCTTGGTGCCCTTGGAGGCCGCCTCTTCGCGGGCGCGGTCCAACTCGCCATGGAAGGGCAGGATCAGCGGGGTGTTTTCCGCGATCATCAGGGTGTCGGGGGTGATTTCCACGCCCTGTCCGCGAATAGTTTCAATCTCGCCCAGCAGGTGCCAGGGGTCCAGCACCACGCCGTTGCCAATGACCGACAGCTTGCCGCCGCGCACCACACCCGAGGGCAGCGCATGCAGCTTGTAGACCTTGCCGTCGATCACCAGCGTATGGCCCGCATTATGGCCGCCTTGGAAGCGCGCGATCACGTCGGCGCGCTCGCTCAGCCAATCCACGATCTTGCCTTTGCCTTCATCGCCCCATTGGGCGCCCACGACGACGACGTTTGCCATGTCAGACCTTTCCGATGTCGGTTGTCTTTATATTCATACAGAGAGACGCATCAATGCGCCTCCCAAACCCGCGCCCGTATATCCATCTGCGGCCCCGTGTGAAACCTCTATTTCGCGGCAAGGCGGGCAGCGGACCGGTTTGACGGGGCCGATTGAGGCTGGCCGCGCAGAGTATTTACAGAACAAAGAAGGCAACAGGACGCGGACGCGGCAGATCGCGGTGCATGACGGGTTGCGCCGCGCAGGTGTTTTCCCTACATAGCGCGGCAGACCTAAGACACAGGCAGGCCCCACATGGAAAACGTCGTCCTCACCATCCACCTTCTTCTGGCCCTTGGGCTGATTGCAGTCGTGCTGCTTCAGCGCTCCGAAGGCGGTGGTCTGGGTATGGGGGGCGGCGGTGGTGGCGGTGCCATCACGGGCCGGGCCGCGGCAACGGCATTGGGCAAGGTCACCTGGATCCTCGCGATCGCCTTTATCGGCACCTCGATCACCCTGACGGTGATCGCCGCGCAAAACGCTGCGGGTGTTTCGGTTCTGGACCGTGTGGGCAACGCGCCCGCGCCGGTGGAAGCCCCGGCAGAGCCGACCGCGCCTGCAATCAACGATCTGCTGCCGCCGTCGGATGGCAGCGCGCCGCTGGTGCCCCGCGCCGATTGATCCGACAGGCTGCTGATCCGACTGCGATGGCAGCCAACACTATCACTTGAGAATGCCCCTTGTATCGCAACAGCATCTTGCGGTTGGCACCTTGCCAGATGGGGGCGAATCCTATAAGCGATGAGTCCCGTGGTACAGCGGCCTGAAAGGGCCGTTCGGGCCTCTGTTTTTTGCGAAGATTTCGCGCCTCAGACTACGGGAGTTGCCGACCATGGCACGCTATATTTTCATCACCGGCGGCGTTGTGTCCTCTCTCGGCAAGGGGCTGGCATCGGCGGCACTTGGCGCGCTGTTGCAGGCACGCGGCTTTTCGGTCCGCCTGCGCAAACTCGACCCTTACCTGAACGTCGATCCCGGCACGATGTCGCCCTTTGAACATGGCGAGGTTTTCGTGACCGACGATGGCGCGGAAACCGATCTGGACCTGGGCCATTACGAGCGTTTCACCGGCGTGCCCGCACGGATGACCGATTCTGTCTCTTCTGGCCGAATCTATTCCAACGTGTTGGAAAAGGAACGCCGCGGCGACTACCTTGGCAAGACCATCCAGGTGGTTCCCCATGTCACCAACGAGATCAAGGATTTCATCAATATCGGTGACGACGAGGTGGATTTCATGCTGTGCGAGATCGGCGGCACCGTCGGCGATATCGAGGGTCTGCCGTTTTTCGAAGCGATCCGCCAGTTCAGCCATGACAAGCCGCGCGGCCAGTGCATTTTCATGCACCTGACGTTGCTGCCCTATCTGGCGGCCTCGGGCGAATTGAAAACCAAGCCGACACAGCACTCTGTCAAGGAATTGCAATCCATCGGCATCGCGCCCGACATTCTGGTTTGCCGCTCCGAACATCCGATCCCGGAAAAGGAACGCGCCAAGATCGCCCTGTTCTGCAACGTGCGAAAAGAGGCGGTCGTGCCCGCCTATGACCTGTCCACCATCTATGACGCGCCGCTGGCCTATCACCGCGAGGGGCTGGACCAAGCCGTGCTGGATGCCTTCGATATCTCGCCCGCGCCGCGCCCCGACCTGTCGGTCTGGGAAGACGTGTCGGACCGGATTCACAACGTGGACGGCGAGGTGAACATCGCCATCGTCGGCAAATACACCCAGCTGGAAGATGCCTATAAGTCGATCAAAGAGGCGCTGACCCATGGCGGCATGGCCAACCGCGTGAAGGTCAACGTGAACTGGGTCGATGCCGAGGTCTTCGACAACGAAGACGCGGCCCCCTACCTGGAAGGCTATCACGCCATCCTCGTGCCCGGCGGCTTTGGCGAGCGCGGCACAGAGGGCAAGATCAAGGCGGCCGAATTCGCCCGCACCCGTAAAATTCCATATCTGGGCATCTGCCTTGGCATGCAGATGGCGGTGATCGAAGCGGCCCGGAACGTGGCAGGTATCGATGCGGCCGGCTCCGAGGAGTTCGACCATGAGGCTGGGAAAAAGCGTTTCGAGCCGGTGGTTTACCACCTGAAAGAATGGGTGCAGGGCAGCCATACCGTGCAGCGCAAGGTGGGCGACGACAAGGGCGGCACCATGCGCCTTGGCGCCTATGACGCCAAGCTGACCGAAGGGTCGAAAGTGGCCGAGATTTACGGCGCCACCTCGATCGAGGAACGCCATCGCCACCGTTACGAGGTGGACACGAAATACCGCGACAAGCTGGAGGCCTGCGGGCTTAAATTCTCGGGCATGTCGCCCGACGGTCGTTTGCCGGAAATCGTGGAATGGGCCGATCACCCGTGGTTCATCGGCGTGCAGTTCCACCCCGAACTGAAATCCAAACCCTTCGCGCCCAGCCCGATCTTTGCCGATTTCGTGCGCGCAGCAGTCCGGGCCAGCCGCCTAGTCTGACGGATAGTCCACTGACAAGAAACGGAAAACGCAGGCGTCACAGCCTGCGTTTTTTCACATCCATCACCCCGGCCTTATCCGGACGGTTTTCCTAACCGATGATCGAGGAGAACAACTCGCGCAGCAGCGAAGCGCGCTTGGGCCGTTCGGGAATGGCAAAAATATCCCTGTCGATGATCGCCGCCAGCGGGTCCGCTTCGGCGGGCTTGACCGAATCCAGCGTCAGTGGCTCGAACAATTCGCGGGTGAAGTTCCAGCGCCCGACACGGCCCTGTTCGCGGTCCTCTTCCTGCTTGGTGATCCAGGCCATCATTTCGTCGCGTTCAGATCCCAGCCCGCCCTCGGGGTCGGGCAGGTAGAACCCCGCAACCAGCCGTTTGTGGACAGCATCCAGCAGGTTGCAGCGGCGGCGGTCGTTTTCGGGAATATCGCGCTTGAGAACATGCTGGAAAGGCTCTGGCCCGCCATTCAGGAACACCCGCGCAGCCGTGCCAAGGTCGATGTCCTTTTGTGACATCGTCCAGCCAAGGCGGCTAAGATCACCCCTTTCCCAGTCGAATGCGCAGGCCGAACGGCGGCGCTCGACAAGGCTTCCGCCCCGCACCATCGCCAACATCTCGCTGACATCTTCGCCTGCCCAATCCGCCGTAGCGTGACGCGTCATTGCCGAAATCTCCGGTTGTTTCGAGTTTGTCACCGGGGAACATTTTTTCGCGCAATGCGGGTGAAATTGCGGAGCAAATGTGGCCAATCCGAGGATCGCCTTGACCTTAACCTTGGTCATCTGCACTTTCGTCCGATCAGAGGAGGACAGACCATGCCCAAAGGATACTGGGTGGCCCATGTTGATGTGCATGATGCCGCAACATATGATGAATACCGCAAGGCCAACGCCGCCCCTTTCGCGGAATATGGTGCGCGCTTCATCGTACGCGGCGGCCCGCAGGAAGTGATGGAAGGCGAAGTCCGCAAGCGCACCGTGGTGATCGAATTCCCCAGCTACCAAACGGCAATGGATTGCTACAATTCGCCCGGCTACCAAGCCGCCAAGGCGTTGCGCGATCCGGTGTCGAATGGTGATCTGGCCATCGTCGAGGGCTACGAGTGATGGCACTATCGGCTTGGCATTCCTGCACGCGGGTCTATATCGGTCTTCATGTTCGCTGATTTCCTGAATCGCCTTCTGGCGCCCGCACCACAGCCGCTGCACGACAGCGACGCCCGCCTTGCCCTTACCGCGCTTCTGGTGCGCCTGGCCCATGCTGACGGCCAGTACGAGGTTGCCGAGATCGAGCGGATCGATGCCATCATCCAGGCCCGTTTCGGGTTGGACCATGACGGTGCTAAAGCCCTGCGCCGCGACGCAGAGGCGTTGGAGGGCGAGGCCCCCGACACCGTCCGCTTTACCCGCGCCATCAAGGATGCCGTGCCCTATGACGAACGCCTTGGCGTAATCGAGGCGCTGTGGCAGGTCGCGCTTGCCGATGGCGTGCGCGAAGCCGAGGAAGACGCGCTGCTGCGGCTGGTGTCGAATCTGTTGGGCATCAATGACCGCGACTCGGCCTTGGCGCGGCAACGGGTCGAGGCGCGCCGCTGATCTGCGGGGCATTGCACCCGTCCCGCCCCGTTCCGGGTCGCACCTGTCGCAACGTTACCTTGGAAAAGCGATCAAATTCGCGCCAGTTTGGCGCAATCACCCCCAGATCCGATGCTTACAGGCGTTGCAAATGCCCAAGACTTCGGCCCTAATCCCGCCCAATGAAAAAACCACGAAAAAACCACGGGGATGATCGCGGCGTGACTGACACCAGCCCGGTTCTTGAAATTCATGACCTGCACAAGGCTTATGGCGATCTTGAGGTGATCAAGGGCGTGTCCATCACTGCGCGCAAGGGCAGCGTGGTGTCGCTGATCGGGTCTTCCGGGTCGGGCAAATCCACCATACTGCGCTGTGCAAACCTGCTGGAAGACAGCCAGAAGGGCGACATCCTGTTCAAGGGCGAAGCCGTACATTGGAAGGGCGAGGACCACAACCGCCGCCCCGCCGATGCCAAGCAGGTGCTGCGCATTCGCACCAACCTGTCGATGGTGTTCCAGCAGTTCAACCTGTGGGCCCACATGACCATCCTGCAAAACGTGATGGAGGCGCCCGTGACCGTGCTTGGCCGCCCCCGCGCCGAGGTCGAGGCCGCCGCGCGCCGCTATCTGGACAAGGTCGGGATCGGTGACAAATGCAATGTCTACCCGGCGCAATTGTCCGGCGGCCAGCAGCAGCGCGCCGCCATCGCCCGCGCCCTGTGCATGGAGCCCGAAGCCCTGCTGTTTGACGAGCCGACAAGCGCACTCGACCCCGAGCTGGAGCAAGAAGTCGTCAAGGTTATCAAGGCATTGGCCGAAGAAGGCCGCACCATGATGATCGTCACCCATGACATGCGCATGGCCGCTGACGTGTCCGACCACGTCGTGTTCCTGCACCAGGGGTTGATCGAAGAACAAGGCCCGCCCGACACGCTGTTCGGCCAGCCTAGATCGGAACGGCTGCGCCAGTTCCTGTCCCATTCCGTGCCGGCCTGACCTGCACGGTATCACCAAACGCCGGACCGCCAAAACGACCGGCAAACCACAAGGGAGACTTTTCATGAAAAAACTGATCCTCACCACGGCCGCACTGGCCCTGTTTGCGGGCATGGCCATGGCTGAAAGCCACGGCATGACCGTTCGCCTGGGCACCGAGGGCGCGTATGAGCCCTATAACTTCCTGAACGACGACGGCGAAGTAGACGGGTTCGAACGCGAACTTGGCGATGAACTGTGCAAACGTGCCGCGCTGAAATGCGAATGGGTCACGAACGAGTGGGATTCGATCATCCCCAACCTGACTTCGGGCAATTACGATGCCATCATCGCGGGCATGTCCATCACCGACGAACGCAAGGAAGTCGTTGATTTCTCTGAAAACTATACGCCCCCCTCGGCCTCGGCCTATGTCGGCAAGACGGCGGATGTCGATATCACCGGCGGTGTGGTCGCGGCACAAACCTCGACCATCCAGGCGGCCCATGTGACCTCTTCGGGCGCGACGCTGCTGGAATTCGCCACCCCTGACGAGGTCGTCGCAGCCGTGAACAATGGCGAGGCAGACGCGGCCATGGCCGACAAGGACTACCTGCTTCCGCTGGTCGAAGCATCGGGCGGCGAGCTGACCTTTGTCGGCGGTGATGTTCCACTTGGCGGCGGCATCGGCATGGCCTTCCGCAAATCCGACCCGGAACTGCGCGCCAAGTTCGACGCGGCCATCAAGTCGATGAAAGAAGACGGCACGCTGAACCCGCTGATCAAGAAGTGGCTGGGCGAAGACAGCCCCGTTTTCTGATGACCTATCGAGGGGGGCTGTCGCGCCCCCCTCTTCTTCTGTTTCGCATTCCCTGCCACGAGGCCCGCCATTTTCAGCTATTGCGCAGACCCGTCCACGCTTGAAGGACTGACATGGCTGTCGTGCTACCTCACGACGGGCAAGCATCTGGCATTCTATGGCAGCTTCGGCACGGTGCTGTTGCTGCTGGCCGTCACCGCCCCTGTCGCGCTTGGCTTCGGCTTCATAGGAGCCTCCGCCGCGCGGTCGAAATTCCTGCCGCTCAGGCTGTTGGGCAAGACCTATATCGCCATCGTGCGCGGCGTGCCCGACATCGCCTTTTTCCTGTTTTTCGTGATCGCCCTCGATCAGGTGATCGAATGGATCCGCCACAAGGTCAAATGCCCCGATTGGGACGAACCGATCCGCCAGGGCTCTGATTTCATAGTATGTTCCATTGCCAAGATGCCCTTGGGCAATTCAGCGCAATGGATGCACGAGGTCTATGGCTTTGCCCTTGCCGTACTGACATTCGCCATCGTGTTCGGCGCCTTCGCCGCCAATGTGCTGTTCGGCGCGATGCGGGCCGTCCCCCGCGCCCAACTGGAAACCGCCGAAGCATACGGCATGTCCCCGCGCCAAACCTTCTGGCGCATCCTGGTGCCGCAGATGTGGGTCTATGCCCTGCCCGGCCTGTCCAACCTTTGGATGGTTTTGATCAAAGCCACGCCGCTTTTGTTCCTGCTGGGGGTCGAGGATATCGTTTACTGGGCGCGTGATCTTGGATCGACCAAGACACCGCGCTTTACCGATTACCCGCATGGCGACTGGCGCATGTGGTATTTCCTTGCGCTGCTGGTGTTCTACCTGGCCTTCACCCGTGTGTCCGAGGTTGTGTTGGACAAGCTGATGGCGCGGCTGACACGCGGGCAGGCCACCACCGGCGGCGAAGCGCAAAGAAAGGCCGCTGTATGAGCTGCGCCCAGACCCTGACCGACTATGGGCTGCGGTCCCTTGGCTTTGGCGAGCGGCTATTGCCCCGCGCCGATTTCACCCTTTGCGAGCAATTCACCCTGATCGGTTCGGGGATGATCTGGAACATCTGGTTCGGCACGCTGGCCCTGCTGGCGGGGTTCGTTTTGGCCATCACGGTGGCCATGGGCAAGGCATCCAGCAGCAAGGCCATCCGCAAACCGGCGGAATGGTTCATCTTTATCTTCCGTGGCTCGCCTTTGTTTATCCAGTTCTTTTTTGGCTATTTCCTGTTCCTGTCATTGAAAGGTGTCTCGCCCATTTTCAACCCGCTGACCTCGGCCACGTTCGGAGCATTGGTGGTGCTGTTCCTGAACACCGCCGCCTATTCCGCCGAGATTTTTCATGGCGCGCTGCAATCCATTCCCAAGGGCGACATGGAGGCGGCAGAGGCATACGGGTTCAGCGGCTGGTCCAAGTTCCGCAAGATCACCTTTCCCACCATGCTGCGCCTTGCATGGCCCGCCTACACGAACGAGGCGATCTTTCTGTTCCACGCCACGACGCTGGTTTTTTTCACCGGATTCCCCGCCTACCAGCAACGCGGCGATGCGCTGTATTATGCCAATTACATTGCCGACAAGACCTTCAACCCGTTCATTCCCTACCCGATCCTTGCCGGGTATTTCATCGTGCTGACGCTGGTGGTTCTGGGCCTTTACGGAACAATCAATGCACGGCTGAACCGGCACCTGCCGCAGGAACGCCGCGCCAAAATGACCTTGCGCCCGCGCCTGATGCGATAATATGATCAAATTATAGCGACACGCCGCCGGACCAACCGATGCAGGCACAGGCGACAGATCAAGGGACCGCCCCGATGAACCGTAACATGATGCTGAACTACCTGCGCAAACATCCCGAGGTGCGCACGATCCGCGTGGCCGCAGCCGACCTGAACGGCCAACCGCGCGGCAAACGGGTGCCCACGCGCTTTGCCGATAAAGTGGTCGAGAACGGAACCCGTTTTCCCCTGTCGGTGCTGAACCTCGACATCTGGGGCGAGGATATCGACGATAGCCCGCTGGTGTTCGAAAGCGGCGATCGTGACGGCGTGCTGCGTCCGACCGAACGCGGCTTCATGCCAATGCCATGGCTCGAAGGGGCCTCTGCCCTGCTGCCGATCTGGATGTTCCGCGAAAATGGCCAGCCCTACGAAGGCGACCCGCGTCAGGCGCTGCGCGCCGTGGTGGACCGCTTCAAGGCCAAGGGGCTGACCCCGGTGGTCGCGGTCGAGCTGGAGTTTTTCCTGATCGACGATTCGGGACGCAACCTTCAGGTGCCGATCAGCCCGCGGTCGGGCAAACGGCGCAAGGCGGCCGAAACGCTGTCGATCCGTGCGCTTGATGCCTTCGACACGTTCTTTACCGACCTTTATGACGCCTGCGAGGCGATGGACATTCCCGCCGACACCGCCATTTCCGAGGCAGGTCTTGGCCAGTTCGAAGTCAACCTGATGCATCAGGAGGACGCCATGCGCGCCGCCGATGATGCGTGGCTGTTCAAGATGCTGGTCAAGGGGCTGGCGCGGGCGCACGGGTTTGCCGCCTCTTTCATGGCGAAACCCTATGACGATTATCCGGGCAACGGCCTGCACTCGCATTTCTCGGTGCTGGACCGCGAGGGCAACAATATCTTTGACGACGACGGGAACCGCGGCACCGACACCCTGCGCCACGCCGTCGCCGGTTGCCTGGACGCGATGCATGACAGCACGCTGATCTTTGCTCCCCATGCCAACAGCTATGACCGGCTGGTGCCCGATGCCCACGCCCCCACGGCGATCTGTTGGGCCTATGAAAACCGCACCGCCGCCATCCGCGTGCCGTCGGGTCCGCCCGCCGCGCGCCGCATCGAACACCGCGTGGCGGGGGGCGACGTTAACCCCTACCTAGTGTTGACGGCGATCCTTGGCGCGGCCCTGAATGGGATGGAGGACACGAAAGAGCCGCCCGAGCCGATCACCGGCAACGCCTATGCCCTTGGCCTGCCCCGTGTGCCAGACAACTGGCAAGACGCGATCGACGCCTTTGAAAACTCGCCGCAGATCGCGCGCATCTTCTCGCCCGAGATGATCCGCAACCTGACGCTGACCAAGCGGCAAGAGCTGCATTACATGGGCGAGCTGACCCCGACGGAACAGGTGGAAATCTATCTCGACACGGTGTGAGCCCCCCTTGCGGGGGACCTGTCCGCGCATTAGCTTGACCACGTATCCAACCCTTCGGTGATCCATGAAAATCGGCATCCTGCAAACCGGCCACGCCCCTGATGCGGTTCAGGCGGATGCGGGCGACTATCCATCCATGTTCGCACGCATCCTGGACGGGCAAGGTTTCGACTTTGTCACCTATGATGTGACCGCGATGCAGTTCCCCGATGCCGCGACCGATTGCGACGGCTGGATCATCACCGGATCGCGCCACGGTGCGTATGAAAACCATCCGTGGATCCCCCCGCTGGAATCCCTGATCCGCACGATTTACGCCGCGCACCGGCCCATGGTCGGCGTCTGTTTCGGCCACCAGATCATCGTGCAAGCCCTTGGCGGGACAGTCGAAAAGTTCAAGGGCGGCTGGTCGGCGGGCAAGGTTGAATACCAGTTCGAAACCGGCGAGACGCTTGCCCTGAACGCATGGCATCAGGATCAGGTCACCAAGCTGCCCGAAGGCGCGCGCACCATCGCAAGTTCGGATTTCTGCCAACATGCCGCGCTGATCTATGGCGATGATATCCTGACCATCCAGCCGCATCCCGAATTCGGCGGCACCACCATCGGGCACCTGATCGACATACGCGGCGACCTGCTCCCACCCGAGGTACTGGACCGCGCGCGCAGCGGGCTGGACCAGCCCACCGATGCCGCCACATTCGCCACCCGCATGGCCCAATTCCTGAAGCGAGAGTCAAAATGACAACCGACTGGAAAGACACCCTCCCCGAAGCCGCCGTCGCCTATCTGGAGGGGCGCCGTCTGGACGAGGTGGAATGCATCATTTCGGATCTGCCGGGCATTGCCCGCGGCAAGGCGGTGCCTGCGTCGAAATTCGCGCGGCAGAAATATTTCCACCTGCCCGACAGCATCTTTTTCCAGACCATCACCGGCGACTGGTCGGATTCCGCCGGCGAGGAAGGCTTTATCGAGCGGGACATGATCCTGCGCCCCGACATGACCACCGCCAGCGCCGCGCCATGGACCGGGGACTGGACGCTGCAAGTGATCCACGACGCTTATGACCGCAAGGGCAAGCCGATCGAATATTCACCGCGCAACGTGCTGAAACGGGTGGTGGACCTGTATCGCAAACAGGGGTGGGAGCCGGTCGTCGCGCCGGAAATGGAGTTCTACCTGGTCGCGCGCAACATCGACCCGGCCAAGTCGATCCAGCCGATGATGGGCCGTTCGGGCCGCCCCGCCGCCGCGCGTCAGGCCTATTCCATGACCGCCGTGGATGAATTCGGCCCCGTGATCGACGACATCTATGATTTCGCCGAGGCGCAAGGGTTCGAAATTGACGGCATCACGCAAGAAGGCGGCGCCGGCCAGCTGGAAATCAACCTGCGTCACGGCGATCCGGTGAAACTGGCGGACGAGGTGTTCTATTTCAAACGTCTGATCCGCGAGGCCGCCCTGCGCCACGACTGTTTCGCCACCTTTATGGCCAAACCCATCGCGGAAGAGCCGGGATCGGCCATGCATATCCACCACTCGGTGATCGACATCGAAGATGGCACCAACCTGTTTTCCGGCCCTCAGGGTGGCGAAACCGATGCCTTCTTCCACTTCATCGGCGGGCTGCAGACGCACCTGCCCTCGGCCATCGCGGTGCTGGCCCCATACGTGAACAGCTATCGCCGCTACGTGCGCGACCACGCCGCGCCGATCAACTTGGCATGGGGCCGCGACAACCGCACCACCGGCATCCGCGTGCCCCTGTCGGGGCCGAATTCGCGCCGTGTCGAAAACCGCCTGGCGGGGATGGATTGCAACCCCTATCTGGGCATCGCGGTCAGCCTTGCCTGCGGCTATCTGGGCCTGATGGAGGAAAAGCGCGCCGGGCCATCCTTCAAGGGTGATGCCTATGAGGGCGAAGAGGATATCCCCCGCGTCATGGGCGAGGCACTGGACCAGTTCGAAGAGGCCGAGGCGCTGCACAAGGTGCTGGGGCCGGAATTCGCCCGCGTCTATTCCATCGTTAAACGCACCGAATACGAGGAATTCCTGCAAGTCATCAGCCCGTGGGAACGCGAGCACCTGCTGCTGAACGTGTGATGGCATGAAACTTCTGCACGCCAATGACGCGCCGGGGAAATACCCGCAAAGCTGGTATGCGGCCACGGCCCATGACCTGCCCGAATTCGCCCCGCTGAAAAGCGACGAACGGGCCAATGTCTGCGTGATCGGCGCGGGCTATACTGGCCTGTCGGCGGCGCTTCACCTGGCGAAAAAAGGCCACCGCGTGATCCTGCTGGAGGCACAGCGCGTCGGCTTCGGCGCATCGGGGCGCAATGGCGGGCAACTTGGATCAGGCCAAAGGCAGGACCAGGAGGCGCTGATCAAGATGGTCGGCGCTGAAGATGCCCGCAAGCTGTGGCTTCTGGGCGAAGAGGCCAAGCAAGTCACCAAGGGGCTGATCGAAAAGCACAATATCCACTGCGATCTGAAACCCGGCGTGGCCTGGGCCGCATCAAGCCCGCGCGAGGCGCAGCATATGCTTGATTATGCCGTCCTGCTGGAACGCGAATACGGCTATGACCAGATCGAATGTTTCGACCACGAGGGGTTCGATGCGCTTTGCCCCTCGCCCGTCTATCGCGGCGGGATACTGGACATGGGCGCGGGCCACCTGCACCCGCTGAACTACGCGCTTGGCTTGGCCCGTGCCTGCCGCGACGCGGGCGTGCAGATATACGAGCGATCCGAGGTGATCGACGTGGCAGATGGCAGCCCCGCAATCGTGCGCACCATCGGCGGGCTGGTGCGTGCCGAAAACGTCATCTTGGCCACCAACGGATACCTGGGCGGGCTGAACCGCAAAGTCGCGGCACGCGTCATGCCGATCAACAATTTCATTGCCGCGACCGAACCGCTTGGCACCGAAACCGCAAGGGTTCTGGCTCGCGATATCGCTGTGGCCGATGACAAGTTCGTGGTGAACTATTTTCGCCTGTCCGCGGACGGGCGGCTGCTTTTCGGGGGTGGTGAAAGCTATGGCTACAGGTTCCCCGCCGACATCGCCGCCAAGGTGCGCAAACCCATGGCCGATATTTTCCCGCACCTTTCGGATGTGCGGATCGACTACGCATGGGGCGGCACGCTGGCGATCACCATGAAACGCCTGCCGCATTTCGCGCGACTGTCGCAGAACATCTTGTCCGCCTCGGGCTATTCGGGGCACGGGGTCGGCACAGCGACCCATGCCGGTATGCTGATGGCGCAGGCCGTCGCGGGCCGGTCTGACGGGTTCGACACCATGTCGCGCCTGCCCACCCCCGCCTTTCCTGGCGGCGCGGGCTTGCGCAGCCCGCTGCTGGTGCTGGCGATGACTTGGTTCGCCCTGCGCGACCGTCTGGGTATCTGACCGGCAAACGGGGCACTCCCGCGCTTCATTATTCCCCAAATGCCTCTCGCCGGAGGCACCCTAGCCCTTCGTGCGCGGTCACTGGCAGCGATCTGCCAGCCCGCAGGGTCACAGATATTTCGTTTTGCATGCGAACGATTTTCGTTTAGAATTCCCGAAAGTGAAATTCAGGAAAGCCGAAAAGACCATGACACTCCCCCCCAATGTCTATGACGCCGAACCGATCCCCGCAGCAGCCAAGGCCGAGATTGAGCGCCTGTTGCAATCGGGCGACCTGTTTCGCTACACCGCGCCGGAAAACGCTCCCGTATCGCTTCTGGAGCGTGAATTCGCCGATTTCATGGGTGTGAAATACGCGCTTGCCGTGTCGTCCTGTTCGGCCGCCTTGTTCCTGTCGCTCAAGGCGCTTGGCCTGCCGCGCGGGGCACGGGTTCTGATCCCCGCCTTTACCTTTGCCGCCGTGCCCTCGTCGATCGTGCATGCCGACTGCGTGCCGGTGCTGTGCGAGGTGGCCGAGAATTATCGCATTGACCTCAAAGACTTCGAGGCAAAGTTGGACGACACGATCAGCGCCATCATCATCAGTCACATGCGCGGCCATACCTCTGATATGGATGCAATCATGGAACTGGCCAATGCGCGTGGCATTCCGGTGATCGAAGACGCCGCCCATTCGCTTGGCACGGTCTGGGACGGAAACAAGGTCGGCACCATCGGGCAGATCGGCTGTTTCTCGTTCCAAAGCTACAAACTGCTGAATTCCGGCGAGGGTGGCATCATGATCACCGATGACGCCGATGCCTTGGCCCGCGCAGTTATCATGTCCGGCGCTTACGAGCATAACTGGAAGAAGCATATCGCCCGCTCGCCCGAGGACGAGGCAGAGCTGGAAGCCGCCTTTGCCCGTTGGCAGAACAAGCTACCGCTGTACAACCTGCGTCTGAGCAACCTGTCAGCCGCGATTGTCCGCCCCCAGATTGCCGAGGTCGCACGCCGTGTCGCCGATGGCCGCCGTAACCATGACTATGTAGCCACCAAGCTGAACATCTCGCCCTGGATCGACGTGCCGTCGAAGCTGGACAAGGAAGAACGCGCGCCGGATTCGATTCAGTTCAACCTGGTCGGCATGGCCGAGGACGAGATCCGCGCCTTTCAGGATGCCGCTGCCGCGCGCGGGGTCAAGGTGCAAGTCTTTGGCATGTCCACCGACAATGCCCGCGCCTTCTGGAACTGGCAGTTCATCGAGGAAAAGCAGGAATTGCCGCAAACCCGCGAAATGCTGATGAAGGCCTGCGACACGCGCCTGCCCGCCCGCCTGCAACAGCCCGAACTGGACCTGATTGCAGACGCGCTTGTGCGCGCCGCGCAGGATGTGATGGGCAATACCCGCGCATACGGTACCTGATTGACTTCACGATAAAAATGCAAAACCCCGCGGTTAGGCCCCGCGGGGTTTTCTTATGGCTCAAGCAGTCTGAGCGATGCGCCCATCACATCGGACACCGCCGCCGCAGGGGTGATCACATCAGTCTTCAGGATGCCGCGTAGACGGTCCGCCAAACCGGCGGGCGTGTCCTGCAACATTCCAGCCCGCGCCATGACCGATATCCGGCGGGTGAGCGGAGCAAATGGCAGCGCCAGCACATCCATCTGACTGGCAAACCGGCGCGCGCGCCGCAGGGCCAGCGGTGTCAGGATGGTCCAGCCCGCCCCCTGCCCCACAAGCGCAAGAATCGCATGATAGCTGTCCAATTCGAACCTGTGGTCCAGCGTCAGTTTCTGTTCGGCCAGGTGGCGCGCGACCAGGCGGCCCATGTAATGACGCGTGGTATATTGCACCAAGGGCAGCGCCTTGAGCTGCGCCAAAACATCGCCACCCGCGTCCACCGCCCCCTTGGGCGCCGCGACGACAAAGCCTTCCTCCAACACCGGGTGGACCTCTGCCCAATCAGGCAGATCCCCCATTTCTGCGGCGAACACCACGTCAAGCGCGCGGGCATCCAACTGGTCATGCAGGAAATGACTGGCCCCGGTTTCCAGCAGGAACTGGCAGCCGGTCATCGCCTCGGCCAGCTGTGTCAACAGGCGCGGGGTCACGTTTGCCTCGAAATCCTCGATCATGCCAAGGCGGAAACGGGTCAGGGTCGCGCCCTCGGCCATGGCCAGTTCGGCCCGCGCCAACGATGCCTCGTTCAGCACGGCAGAAGCACGGCGGCGGAACAATTCCCCCGCATGGGTCAGCGCCATGGGCCGCGTGTTGCGCATAAGAAGCGCCACGCCCAGGGCGGATTCCAAGTTGGTTAATTGCTGGCTGACCGAGGAAGGGCTGGCCCCCAAACGGCGCGCGGCGGCAGAGATTGATCCCTCTTCCGCCGCGGCCACGAATACCTCGATCCCCCACAGTGTGATCCTGCCGGGGCTGTCGGGCATGGGTTACTTGTCCATCTTCGAAAGTTTGGCCTGCAATTCGGCCAGTTGCTGCTTGATCGCGTCAAGCCCAGGGTCTTCTTCCTTGCCCCCTTCCTTCGGGGTCTCGGTTGCGGCCCATCCGGTGCCGCCGGTGCCCATCTGGCCGGTCATCGCCTTCAGGAATGCCTCTTGCTGCGCTTGCAGCGCCTCGAACCCCGGCATTTGAGTCATTGGATTCGCCATGGTCATGTTTTCCATCATCTTGGATTGACCGTCGCGCAACATGTCAAAGGACATCTGAAGGAATTGCGGCACCATGGAATTGGCCTGCGTGGTGTAGCTGCGGACCAAGTCCATCAGCACGCCAACAGGCAGCACGGATTCGCCGCGGCTTTCATGTTCTGCAACGATTTGAAGAAGATACTGGCGGGTCAGGTCATCGCCCGACTTCAGATCGACGATCTGAACCTCGCGGCCTTCGCGGATGAAACCGGCGATGTCTTCCAGCGTGACATAATCGCTGGTCTCGGTGTTGTACAGCCGGCGGCTGGCATAGCGTTTGATGAGCAGCGGGTTCTTGTCGTCCGGCATGTCATCCCTCCCTGAAATGATGCAGTGCAGAAAAATCCTAAGCCAGTGCTACACAAAAAGAAAGGGCGGGCTCGTGAAAGCCCGCCCCGCCTTGAAACGCGTCCAATCAGGGAGGAGGAGAAGGACGCGTTATCTCTTGGGGGATTACTTCGCGGCTGCTTTTTTCGCAGCAGTGGTCGCATCCTTGGTGGCCTTCTGAACGGCAGCGGTGGCTTCTTCGGACATGTCCTTGCCAGCGGCCATCATCAGTTCTACGGTGTCCATCTGGACCTTTTTCGCGACTTCAGCGAAGGCGGCCATGTTTTCGGCGGCAACTTCGGAATAGGCCGAAGCGAAATCGGTCATCGCCTTGGCATAGTCGGCCGGCTCGGACTTGACTTTGGACATCTCGGTCATCTTGGCGATGGTTTCCTTGGTCCATTTGCCGGAGATTTCCGAGGATTTTTCTGCTGCGGACAGCGCGACGGTGGTCAGTTTCTCGCCCAGGGCAGCCTGGGTTTTGAATGCGTCTTCCACTGCTTTGGTATCGACGGGGAATGCGCCCATCATGTCTTTCATCATCGCGGTGAAGTCTTCGGTGGTCTTAGCCATTTTCAAAAATTCCCTAGTCAGCGGTCCGGGCCTACCCCGGTTTTCTGCGCTTGCAAACAATATGCATGCTGCAATGCAGAAAATCAAGAGGTTTATGCTGCATCGCAGCATTTATGCACTTTTGAAGGGAAATCAAACGGTTGGAGACGCCTTAACATAGGTACCAGGCGCATCACACAGGACCGGATGCGACGAATCACCGGGCTGACGCGCGGGCACCTTCTTGCCCGACCGCGTTGCCAGCCACTTGCCCCAACGCGGCCACCACGACCCGTCGCTGCGCGTGGCCCCTGCCAGCCAGTCATCGGCGGGCAGGCTAAGATCGTCGTTCGTGTAATGGCCATATTTCTTTTTCGAGGGCGGATTGATGATCCCCGCGATATGGCCGGATTCGGACATGATAAAGGTCTTGTCCTTCGATCCCATCATCTGCGCACCGCGGTAGCTGTCCTTCCACGCGGCGATGTGATCCGTCTCGCAGGCGACCAGGCAGACGGGCACCTCCACATCCTCGATGCGGAGCCGTTCATCGAAGAATTCGATCCCCGAGGTGGTGAACTGATTCTGCTGACACAGGCGGCGCAGGTAGTCCTTGGCCATCTTCGCAGGCAGGTTCGCCCCGTCGCCGTTCCAATATAGCAGATCAAAGGCGGGCGGGGTTTCACCCATCATGTAGCTGCGGATCGCGGGCCTGTAGATAAGGTCGTTCGACCGCAGGAAAGAGAACGTCCGCGCCATGATGAAACTGCGCAGGATGCCGACGCGGTCCACCTCCTCTTCGATCCCGTCGATGAAATCGTCTTGCAGGAAGGGTGTGAATTCGCCTTGGTCGGAAAAATCGGTAAGCGCGGTAAAGAAGGTGGCGGATTTGATGGACTTGTCGCCACGCTTTTTCAGCAGCGACAGGGTCATGGCCAGCGTGGTGCCGGCGATGCAATAGCCCACGCAATTGACCTGCTTCTGGCCAGTGATTTCTTTCACCTCGCGGATGGCGGCCAGATAGCCCTCTTCCATGTAGTCTTCCATCCCCACGTCACGATAGCCTGTGTCGGGGTTCACCCAGGACACGACGAACAGGGTAAAGCCCTGATCGGTGATCCATTTGATCAGCGAATTCTCGGGCTTGAGATCCATGATGTAGAACTTGTTGATCCAGGGCGGAAAGATGATCAGGGGGGTGGCGTGGACCTCTTCGGTGGTGGGCGCATACTGGATCAGCTCCATCATGCGGTTGCGAAAGACCACCTTGCCGGGGGTCGCGCCGATATTCTCGCCCAACCTGAACGCATTGGTGTCGGACAGGCGCACCAGCATCTCGCCGTTGTTCGCCTCTAGGTCAGAAACCAGGTTTTCCAGCCCCTGAACAAGGCTTTCGCCCTCGGTCGCGATCGCCTTTTCAAGCGCGTCGGGATTGGTGCCAAGGAAATTGGTCGGGGCCATCATGTCGGCGATCTGGCGGGCAAAATAGTCCAGCTTGCGCTGCTCTTTCGGCTCAAGCCCCTCGACCTCGGCCACGGCTTTTTGCAGCGCATCGACGTTCATCATGTATTGCTGCTTGATGAAGTTGAAATAGGGGTGGGTTTTCCACAAGGGGTTCTTGAACCGCGGATCGTCGGGGGTTTCGTCCGTGGGCGCTTCCAGCTTGCCGCGTGCAAGGGCCTGCTGCGCTTCCATGAAGTGCTTGACTGATTTGCCCCAGAATTCAAGCTGATGCTCAAAAACGCGCGACGGCTGCTGCGACATTTCGGCCCAATAGTGGGTCGCCGCCTTGGCGAAAAGCTCCTGATCGGGGGCATCAAGCGCGGGATTCGCCGGTTTCCTGTTCGAAAACGCATCTACAAGACGCTGCGTCAACTCCTCTACGCGGGCCATATTGGCCTTCATTTTTTCCGAATCGGCCGAAGCGGGCGCGTCTTTTGTTGTCATATTAATTAATCCCCCTTATTGTCGCTGCCATGCAGCATTTTGCGGTGTCCTCCCGGCGACCGGGGTGAGAGCCGCAGTGCCGCACCTTTTGAAAAGGAGTCGCCCATGCGCTTCATGGCCAGCTACGATATGATGGAAACCGTAAGAAACACAAATCAATGGCTGGGCGCGACTGCACTGTCTTTGACATCCTATCCGGTTTTCAGCATGGTGCCAAACCCTGCGTTGCAATGGATGGCCGCTTGGGGCGAAGTCACCGAACGTTCGTTCCAACGCATGGTCGTGAAACCCGCGTGGGGCATCCGCACCCACACCTGCGACGATGGCAAGGACCACATCGTTCATATTGAAACCGTGGTCGAACGCGCATTCGGCGATCTGATCCATTTCCGCGTCGCTGGCCGCGAACCGATGAAGCGCCGCGTGCTGCTGGTCGCGCCTATGTCTGGCCACTATGCCACGTTGCTGCGTTCGACCGTGATCAGCCTGATGAATGATTGCGAAGTCTACATCACTGACTGGCATAACGCGCGCGACATTTCCGTGTCCGAAGGAAAATTCGATATCGAGGATTACACCCTCTACCTGGTCGATTTCATGAAGGAACTGGGCAGCGACATCCACGTGATCGCCGTTTGCCAACCCGCGCCGCTGACCCTTGCCGCGACCGCCTACCTAGCCGAGGAAGACCCGAGCGCGCAGCCGCGTTCGCTGACCCTGATCGGCGGCCCGATCGACCCCGATGCCACCCCGACCGAAGTCACCGATTTCGGCAACCGCATCACTATGGGCCATCTTGAACAGACAATGATCCAGCGTGTCGGCTTCAAATACAAAGGGGTGGGGCGCAAGGTCTATCCGGGCCTGTTGCAGTTGTCCTCCTTCATGTCGATGAATTCCGAACGTCATTCCAAAGCGTTCAACGACCAGATCGCGCGCACCGTACGCGGCGAGGCGTCGGACCATGACCCGCATAACCGGTTCTACGACGAATACCTTGCCGTGATGGACATGCCCGCCGAATTCTACCTGTCCACCGTCGATCGCATCTTCAAGGAAGGTGAAATTGCAAAGAATGAATTTGTCGTGGATGGCCGCAAGGTAGACATGGGCAAGATCACCGATGTGGCCGTGAAAACGGTCGAGGGCGAGAAAGACGACATTTCTGCGCCCGGTCAATGCAAGGCCGCGCTGGATCTTTGCACCGGCCTGTCCGAAGATAAGAAAGCTTGGCACGTCGAGCCGGGCGCAGGCCATTACGGCATCTTCGCTGGCAAAAGCTGGCGCAACAATATCCGCCCGCTGGTGCTGGAATTCATCGACGCAAACAGCGATGCGCCCGCCCAACCCGAAAAAAAAGCCGACAAGAAACCGGCAAACAAGAACGCGGCGGCGCGCTAACCCCTTAGGGGACAGTGAAAATCGTCAAAGGCGGCCGTTCCGGGCCGCCTTTTTCACATATGCGACATGTTCATTTACGCCTCTTCCGGCAAACACGCCGCCACAGAGGTTTGATATCCATCGCCGCCACGGCAACGCCAAGCGGCAGCATCCAGAACCCGACCACAGGCAGAAAGCCGAAAACTCCGCCAAGGATCAGCAGCACCCCCACGACAAAGCGCATGCCCGGCGGCAGATGCCTGCCAGACCAGACCTGCACACGGCGGCGCGAGGTTTCTACCTGCCGGTGCAGGCGGGCTTGTCTGGGGCGTGGCGGTTGGTGCTTCATGCAAGGGAAATAGGGCGCGGGTCCGGTAAATACAGCAGGTCAGACACCCGGCCATCGCGATATTGGCTGACCCCGATCACACGGCCACTCTTATCGGCCGCCACTGGTGGCGGGACCATTGCGGCCAGGTCTTCGATGGCAAGCACCGGCAATCCGGCGGCGCGGGCATGATCGGCCAAGTCAGAACGGGCGGGGTTGATGGCGATGCCCGCCTCGGTCACCACTGCATCCACGCTGCCGCCCGGCGTGGTGATGCAGCGCGCTTGCGGCACGATCTTGGCACGGGTTTTCGCGGCCAAGGCGGTGGTGATGATGGTCAGTTTCGCCCCCGCCGCGCAATCAGCATGCCCGCCCGATCCACCAAGGATATGCCCGTCGCTACCCGTCGTGACATTGACGTTAAAGGACAAATCCACCTCGGCCGCGCCAAGGATCACCACGTCCAGCGCATCCACCACCGCGTCGGGACGGGCGGGGCTTGCATAGCGGCTGGCGCTCATCATGTGATGGGCCGGATCGTCGCGATAGCTTTGCACCGCCGCCAGATCAAAAGCCTGCACATCCAGTAATTCGCGGAACAACCCGCGCCAGTGCAAATCGACCAGTGGCGCGGTGATCCCGCCGCTGGCAAAGCCGCCGCGCAGGTTTGCCCGCTGCATCCGATCGCCCAATTCCCGCGCCACGGCAAGCGAGATGCCCCCCGCCCCAGTCTGAAACGACATCCCATCACGCATCAGGCCAGAGGCCGCGATCAGATCAGCCGACAGCGCCGCGATCTTCAGCCCCGTGGGGTCGGTGGTGATCTGCGTGGTGCCCGACTGGATACGCGCGGCATCGCCGATCCGGGTCAGCGGCACGATGAAATCCACCAATGTGCCGTAGATGTCAGGCGCACAAGGCAGGCTGTCCACCAGACAATCGGTCACGGCCACCACCACCCGCGCATGGCGCGCATCCACCACCCCATAACCCAACGGGCCAAAGGCCTGCGGGCCGCAAGCGCCTGTCAGATTGCCGGCATGGTCCGCCATGGCGGCAGCGATGAATGCAATATCCACCGGCATTTCGCCGTTTTCTATCACCCGCGCCCGACCGCCATGGGTCTGGAACACTGCGGGGGTCGGCAGCGCCCCCTGCCCCACGGCCATAGCCACCGGCCCGGTCATGTATGCCGTGCGCAGGCCTGCGACGCGCCCCGCCCCCATATGTTCGACAAGCGGCGCATGAACCGGAAAAAGCGAGCTTGGCGCAAGCGTCAGCCCCTGCAATCCTGCCCCTGCTCCCGCGGCCATCACCGCGTTCAGCACCCCGTCGCCATTGCGCAAATGATGATGAAAGGAAAATGTCTGCCCGTCCCGCGCGCCCGCCTCGGCCAGCGCGTCCCCAAGCGAGGGCAGCACCCGCGCCGGTCCCGCCGCCCGCCGCGCGGTCAGGCGCGGTGCCGATTCAGGCACCGGCGCGCCAAGCGGCACAAGCCTGCCATACCCGGCCAGTTCAGCCGTAAAATTCATTTCAGGACAAAGGGTTGCCGCATCCAGTCACGGATCGTGTCATTCACGACCTCGGGCTGTTCCAACACCGGCAGATGGCCCGCATCGGGCACCACATGCAGCCATGCATCGGGGATCAATTCGGCCATGAAACTGTGGCGTTTGACAGGGGTCAGCGTGTCCATATCGCCGCACAGCACCATGGTCGGCACCTTGCAACGCCGCAACGTAGCCTGCTGGTCGCGGCGGCGCTGAAGGGCGCGCACCTGTCGGATGAACACTTCGGGCCCCAAACCCGCCGCCATTTCCTGCAGCAGGGTCTGGATCGCCATGCGGTGCGGCGTGGGGGCCAGATGTTCGGGGCCCAGAATTTTCAGCAAGACCTGTTCCAGCCGACCCGCCCGCGCACCGACGATCAGCGGCTCGTAGGCCGAGGCCGATTGCGGCGTTTCCGCCAGCGGATTCGTGTCGAACAGGGCCAGGCGGGTGATGCGATCGGGGGCGCGGCGTAATATCTCCATCGCGACGATGCCGCCCATGGACAGCCCGCACAGGGCAAACTTGCGCGGCAGGGTATCAAGGATATTCGAGGCGATCTCCTCGATCCGTTCGCCCTTGGTGATGGGCGCCACGATCACGGTATGGTCGCGGCTGAGGTCGGCAAGCTGCGCCATGAAAATCCGCGCGTCGCACATCAACCCCGGTATGAAAACCAGCGCCTCTCCCATTCCTGTCTGTCCCTGCCCAAGTTCTTGATCCGCCGCTAACTTCGCAGATCAGGCGGGCGCGTCAACGGGGGAAATGCGCCCGGTGCCGGATAGGCGATGCCACGCAGGGGCGGAAAATCGGCATAGCACGCAGCGCGCTGCACAGGCGGGGCGGTACCGGGGGTCATCAGCGTGCCCTTGGGCGCGACATAGGACTTGATCTTGCGCCGCGGGGCAGAGGACCACGCAAGGTTCATCGCGCAAAGCTTTGGAAACACACAGATATAAGAGAACGGTAAATGGTCGTGTATCCACCATGCCAGATCGCGCCAGTCGCGCCCCTGCGCGTATTGGTCGGCGAACCACGGGATCACCACGGTCGCCCCCGCGCCGATCTGACCATCGGGCTGCAAATCCCATATGTGATGGCCGAATTCCGCGTCATTGGCGTTCATCGCGCAGGACATGCTGCGCTTGTTGCCAAAGGCGTTGATGGCGGCCGCCCTATAGCCCGAGCGGATTTCGATCCGGCCGAACGTCTCTTGCAGCGGGTCCAGCAGGTTCTCGCACAGCGCACGCCCCGCCATGATGGCCAGATCGGGGTTTTCCGGCACATTCGGGATACCGTGCATGATGCCGATTTCGGACAGCAGGAAATCGCGCATGTAGAAATGGCGCGACAGGCGGATGCGGCCGAGCGCCTCGTAGCTGCGCATCGAGGCCGGTTTGCGCATCAATAGCCATCCCAGCGGAATGCGACATCCTCGGCCAAGGGCGCGAACGGGTTATGCGCGATTTCCCAGACGTGACCGTCGGGATCGGAAAAATAGGCGATGTGACCGCCCCAGAACACGTCATGCGGCTCTTTCAGGATGCTGGCACCGGCGGCGCGGGCGGCTTCGATCACCTCGGCCACCTCCTCTTTGCTGCGGGTGTTCAGCGCAAAGGTGGACAGGCCGGTGCCAAGGGTCTCGGGATCGACACCCATATCGCGGGCCAGCTGATCGGCAGGGTACAGGCCCAACGACTGGCCCGACAGGTCAAAGACCACCATGCCGTCGGGCGTTTCGGTCTGGAACCATCCCATATCCTCGTAGAATTGCGCGGCGCGGGCCATGTCAAAGGTGCCAAGCGTGATCAGGGAAATTCGTGGCTCCAAGGGTTTACTCCATCATCTTCACCCAAAGGGTAAGGTTTTATACCGTATCCGCGCCGCACACTGGCGCCGGGTTTCCCTGCACCAGTCAGCGCGCGGTCTCTGCCCGGGCCAGCACCTTTTCGACCGAGCGCTCGATCAGGGTCAGGCAGTTGCGGTCAGAGAAGCGATGATCGGCTCCCTTGACCAGCGTCAGGCGAATATCAACTCCGGTGACATGGTCCAAAAGCCGTAAGGCCACTGATTTATCCACATCTGCATCCGCTGTGCCTTGCAGAAATCGAACAGGAAAGGACAAATCCAGCGGGTCGCGCAGAACCAGGTGGTCGCGCCCGTCCTCGATCAGGCGGCGCGTGATCGTATAGGGGTCGTCATAGTCGGACGGGATCTTGATCGCGCCCTTTTCCATGATCTCGACTCGTTGCGCGTCGGAAAAACCGGTCCACATGCTGTCCTCGGTGAAATCGGGGGCGGCGGCAATGGTGACAAGCCCCGCGACCCGTTCGGGCATGCGGCGACACATAAGCAGGGAAATCCACCCCCCCATGGAGGAGCCGACCAGCACCTGCGGGCCTT
Organism: Rhodobacteraceae bacterium UBA3069; assembly: GCA_002366795.1. GTDB lineage: Bacteria > Pseudomonadota > Alphaproteobacteria > Rhodobacterales > Rhodobacteraceae > UBA3069. The sequence continues at coordinate 37,804 of DFBX01000033.1, forward strand.
CGGTCAGCTGTGTGATGGCCTGGAATGCATCCTCGGCCCAGTCGCCAATACAGCCATCCTCGAATGCGCCGCCGCTTTCGCCGTGGCCGGAATAATCAAGGCGCAGGAAAGAGCAATCGCTGCGCTGCGCCCATTCGTGCAGATGCACGGCCTTGGTGCCGCCCATATCGGACATGAAACCACCAAGGAACACAACGCCGGGGCCGCGCCCCCGGGTCTGGTTATAGGCAATGCGGCGGCCCTGCGGGGTATCCAGATATTCGGTCATGTTTACGCTCCGGTCTTTTGAGGGCAACTTGCCCGATGGCCGGGGCGGGGTCTAGCCCTCGACCTCTTTCATGCGCCATGCCGTGGCGGCCCCTACAAGGCACAGCGCGGCAAAGGTGCCCAGCGCGGCCTGCGGCCCGACCAGCCCCGCCACCGCGCCAATTGCCCCGGACAGCAGCAGCAGCAGAAGGCCGATCACCGTGTTGGCCACGGCGGCATAGGCGGTGCGCTGATCCGGCGGGGCAAGATCGACCAGGTAGGTTGAACGCCCCTGCCGCACCCCGTGATAAGCCACCATCAGCACGAACAGCGCCATGGGAAGCGCTCACCAAGTGCCCGCCAGCCCCGCCCTGTCCAGCATCAGGGCCAGCAGCAGCGCCGCTGCGGCCACAAGGCCGGACAATGCCAGAACCCTGCGCGAGGATTGGTCGGCAAGCCGCCCCCAGACATAGGAAGAAATCAACGAGGCCATGGCAGAGGCCAGCACCAGCGCCCCCAGCGCCTGGAACGCACCATTGCCCGCCTGGCTGGCCATGATCACCATGTAGGGCGGCGCAAGGGCCGATCCGGTCAGCAACCCGCGCGCATAGATGAAACGGCGCAGGTCGGGGTGGTCCTTGAGCAGGGCAAGCTGCGAAAGCGTGGAATGGTTTGCTTTTCCGGGGGCAGCCTCTTCGTTCAGCGTGGCGAACAACAGTGCCGCGCCCAGCCAGAAGGCCGCCGACAGGCCAAGCGCGCCGACCACGATGACAAAGCGGTCCACCGGTGCCCAGATCAGCACCAATGCGAACAGAACCACGGCCCCGGCGGTCATCGAGGCCGCCAGCCCCGTTGCCGCTCCGCGGCGCGCCTTCCCAACCGTTTTGCCCAAAATATCCTTATAGGATACAGAAGCGACGGAGCGAGATAGGGCTAGAACCGCCACGGCCAGACAGATACCCAACCCCGCCGCCCAACCTGACAGCCATAGCCCCATCAAAGTGATCGCCAGTGCCGCCAGCCCCTGCCCCGCGGCCGCCCCGGCCCAAGCCCATTTGCGCCGCGCCATTGCATGAATGTGCGGCGCGATCAGCAATTGTGGCAACAGCGCGCCCGCCTCGCGCAGTGGCACCAGCGCACCGATGAAAGCCGAAGGCGCGCCCAGATGGGTCAAAAGCCAACTGAGAACCAGCTTCGGATCAAACAATCCATCGGCGGTTTTGGTCATTGCCAAAGACGCCGCATGGCGCAGGAAGTCGCCTGCCTCGCGCTTTTGTGCGTAATCGCTTAGCCCCTCGGCGTGTCCATCCGCACCTGACAGCGCCTCGAACGCTTCTTTTTGCCAGCCCATGCCCTGCCTTTCATCCACAGTTGACTTTGCCCCGCCCAATTGGGAAGTAGAGTGCGAACCATATACCCGCAACCGGGCGTTCCGTGGGCGCCAAATCGACGAGGAGGACAGCTATGTCCCAGATTACCCTCACCTTCCCCGATGGAAATTCACGCAGCTTCGACAAGGGTGTAACGCCCGCCGAGGTCGCAAGTTCCATTTCCACCTCGCTTGGCAAGAAAGCGATTTCCGCACAGGTGAACGGCGCGCATTACGACCTGCAATGGCCGATCGAAGATGACGCGCAAATCGCCATCCACACGATGCAGGATGACGAACATGCGCTTGAACTGATCCGACACGATTTCGCACATGTCATGGCCCGCGCCGTGCAGGAGATTTGGCCGGATGTGAAGGTCACCATCGGGCCGGTGCGCGATTATGGCTGGTTCTATGATTTCGACCGGGCAGAGCCGTTCACCCCCGAAGACCTTGGCCAGATCGAAGCGAAGATGAAGGACATCATCAACGCCCGCGATCCCGTCCGGACCGAGGTCTGGGACCGCGCCCGCGCCGTCAAGCATTACGAGGACGCCGACGAGCCCTTCAAGGTCGAGCTAATCAACCGCATCCCCGAAGGCGAAGACCTGCGCATGTATTGGCATGGCGACTGGCAGGATCTGTGCCGCGGCCCGCACTTGGCTAACACGGGCCAATTGCCCGCCGACGCCTTCAAGCTGACCCATGTGGCCGGCGCGTACTGGCTGGGTGACAGCACCCGCCCGATGCTGCAACGCATCTACGGCGTAGGCTTCAAGGACCGCAAGGCGCTCAAGGCGCACATGACCATGCTGGAGGAGGCCGCGAAACGCGATCACCGCCGCCTTGGCCGCGAAATGGACCTGTTCCACATGCAAGAAGAGGCCCCCGGCCAAATCTTCTGGCACCCGAACGGCTGGCGCATCTACACCACACTGCAAGATTACATGCGGCGCAAGCAGGACGCCGACGGCTATGTCGAGGTGAACACCCCGCAAGTGGTGAACCGCAAGCTGTGGGAAGCCTCGGGTCACTGGGAAAACTATCAGGAAAACATGTTCATCGTCGAAGTCGACGAAGAACACGCGCGCGAGAAAACCGTGAACGCGCTGAAGCCGATGAACTGCCCCTGCCATGTGCAGGTGTTCAATCAGGGCCTGAAATCCTATCGCGACCTGCCGCTGCGCATGGCCGAATTCGGGTCCTGCAACCGGTATGAGCCTTCGGGTGCGCTGCACGGCATCATGCGGGTGCGCGGGTTCACGCAGGACGATGCGCATATCTTCTGCACCGACGATCAGATCGAATATGAGACCGCCAAGTTCATCAAGTTCCTGGCCGGTATCTATGACGACCTGGGCTTTCATGACTGGACCATCAAACTGTCCACCCGTCCCGAAAAGCGGATCGGGTCCGATGAAAGCTGGGACCGGGTGGAAAAGGCGCTTGGCGATGCCTGCCGCGCCGCCGGTTACGATTACGACATCCTGGAAGGCGAAGGCGCGTTCTACGGCCCGAAACTGGAATTCACCCTGACCGACGCGATCGGGCGGCAATGGCAATGCGGCACGCTGCAAGTGGACCCGAACCTGCCCGAGCGGTTGGACGCCAGCTATATCGGGCAGGACGGCGAAAAACACCGCCCCGTCATGCTGCACCGCGCGGTTCTGGGATCGTTCGAGCGGTTCATCGGCATCCTGATCGAAAACAGCGCGGGCAGGCTGCCCTTCTGGCTGGCCCCGCGCCAAGTTGTCGTCGCGGCCATCGTGTCGGATGCCGATGATTATTGTATGGAAGTGGTCGAAGCCCTGCGCGCGCAAGGCATCCGCGCCGAGGCAGACCTGCGCAACGAGAAGATCAACTACAAGGTCCGCGAGCATTCGCTTGGCAAGGTTCCGGTGATCCTGGCCTGTGGCGGCCGCGAAGTGGAGGAACGCACTGTGTCGGTTCGCCGACTTGGCGAGAAGCAGACCTCTGTTACATCTTTGGACGAGATCGTGAGCAGCCTGAAAACCGAGGCGACCCCGCCCGACCTTTTGTAACCTACCCGAAAGAATAGGCACGGCCCGTCCAGAGAAATCCGGGCGGGCCGTAACATTTCTAAAAGCAAGCCATTGAAAACAAACACTTCTTTGCTCACGCAAAACTGACGCGGGCTGACGGGGCCGTGAACCACGCCCCTGTGAGTGGTCTGTGAGCCGGCGCGAGGCTTACATTTTGATCACCGCCAACGGGCTGTCCGAGGCGGCAAGAATTCAAAACGTAAGGAAGGAAAACCTCATGTCCAACACGCTCAAACTCGCGGCCTTCGCAGGTGCCGTCGCAACCGCCATGGCCGGATCGGTCGCCCATGCGGAAGCCAAGGAAAAATGCTATGGCGTGGCCATGGCAGGCGAAAACGGCTGCGCTGCCGGCCCCGGCACCACCTGCGCCGGCACCTCGAAAGTGGACTACCAAGGCAACGCATGGAGCCTCGTCGACGCAGGCACCTGCATGTCCATCGAACTGCCCGCAATGGCTGATGACAGCGAGCGCAAAGGCGCACTGGAACCGCTGACCCGCGACATCCCCTCCTGATCCCAGACAACGGGCGGGTCACTGGCCCGCCCCACTTGATTGGAGACCGCCATGCCCCTGCCAAATGCTGCCGGAATCGGCTATAAACCCCAACATTACAAAGACTTGATGGATACGCCCGCCCCCGTACAGTGGCTGGAAATCCATGCTGAGAATTACATGGGCGCAGGCGGACGCCCGTTGGCGCAGTTGCGTCACCTGTCGGAACGGTTTCCCATTTCGGTGCATGGTGTCGGCCTGTCGATTGGCGGCGAGGCCCCCTTGGACACCGATCACCTGGCCCGCCTGAAACAGCTCTGCGACGGGCTGAACCCTTTCAGCTTTTCCGAACACCTGGCGTGGTCCACCCATGACAGTGGCTATTTCAACGATCTGCTGCCCCTGCCCTATACCGATGCCACGCTGGACCGCGTCTGCACCCATATCGATCAGCTGCAAGAGGCGCTTGGCTGGCAAATGCTGCTGGAAAATCCCTCCAGCTATCTCGCCTTTGACGAAAGCACGTGGTCAGAGCCGGATTTCCTGCGCGAAATCGCGGCCCGCACAGGCTGTGGCCTGCTGCTAGATGTGAACAACGTCTTCGTTTCAGCGGTCAACCTGGGCTTTAACCCAATCGACTATATTGCTGCCTTTCCCACTGAAAATGTTGGGGAAATCCATCTTGGCGGGCATGACGAGGATATGGATGATGACGGTGCCCCCCTGTTGATCGACAGCCACGGGCGCGAGGTGGCAGATCCGGTCTGGGCGCTTCTGATGCATGTGCTGCGCGCCACTGGCCCGCGCCCCCTGCTGATTGAATGGGACACCGATGTGCCGGAATGGCCCGTGTTGCGGGACGAGGCGCAGCGCGCCGCCAACGCCCTTGCCGCGATACGGATGGTGGTCGCATGACCCAATCCACCTTCATATCCGCCCTGCTGCACCCCGATGCGCCAGTGCCGGACGGGCTAAGCGACGGGAAAGGCCGCCCGGCCGGACGCCGCTTTGCCGTCTATCGCAACAATGTCGCCGTCTCACTAACCGAAGCATTGCAAGCCGGTTTCCCTGCCACCTACCGCATTCTCGGCGATGCAAACTTCAACACAATCGCAGGAGGTTACCTGCGCGCTTCGCCGCCATCAAACCCGATGATCCACGCCTATGGCGACGGGTTCGACCGCTATCTTGCAGGCATCGCACCGCTTGCAGACATGCCATGGTTGCCGGATCTGGCCGCGTTGGAACTGGCCCTGCGCCACGCCTATCACGCCGCCGATGGCATACCCCTGCCCGCCGATGCATTGGCGCGAACCGCCCCTGCCAAGCTGCCCGCCCTGCACCTGCACCTTGCACCCGCGACACAGGTCATCTGCACGCCGCACCCCCTGCTGTCGATCCGCGCACAGGCGCTTGGCATGCCACGCCCCGAGGACACCGGCGAGGTTCTGATCGCACGGCCCGCTTACGATCCGGTGGCGATCCCGCTGCCCGTCGGCGCAGCCCCCTTTATCAAGGCGCTGTGCCACATGCCCCTCGGGCCCGCGATGGAGGCCGCGACCGAAGGCACCGACCTGACGACGACATTGGCCCTATTATTCCAGAACGAGGCCCTGATACAGCCGGAGAAAACCGCATGACCCACCTGATTTCCCTTTATTCGCAAGTTGTTCGCAGGCTCGGGCGGCTGACGGGTGCCTTACCATTGCTGGCGCGGCTGACCTTTGCCCTTGTCCTGCTGCGCTATTTCTGGAACTCGGCCCTGACCAAGTTGGACGGCCCCTTGACCCTGTCGGCCAATGCCTATGCGCAGATATTTCCCAAGCGACTCGAGGCCGCCGGCCATGACCACACCACGATGCCGGCTTGGACAGATTTCGTTGTCTTTGCAGGTACTTATGCCGAATTCATCCTGCCCGCACTGATCGTTCTGGGGCTGCTTACGCGCCTCGCCGCGCTTGGCATGATCGGGATCATCGCGGTTCAATCGCTGACTGACCTGTTCGGACACGGCGGCATCGCGCATGAGGCAACGCTTGGCGCTTGGCTGGATGCCGCGCCAGACGGGGTCATTCTGGACCAACGGCTGCTGTGGCTCACGCTGCTGGCAACGCTCGTGGTGAAGGGGGGCGGCTGGCTGTCCCTGGATGCCGCGTTCAGAAATGCGCCTTGGGTTCGTCCGGCTTTCCCGCAGCCAGCCCCATAACCGCAGCCAAGCCCAGGAAAGAGATCGGGAACATGGTGAAGGCGTTGAAACCAAAAGCGAAATACATGCCCAAGGCAGACAGCGCCATCAGCGCACCGCCCCAAAGCGCCCGCACCTTGACCATCCCCGCCCCGGCAATCGCCAGTAGCGGCGACAGGATGCTGGCAGCACGGATCGTCTGCGGGTCAGCGACTTGCTTGAACAAGCCCTCGACCTCGCCATGCTGGGCGATCACCTCGGTATAACCGAAGGAGAAGAAACCAATCAAAAGTCCGAACAGCCCGCCGATCAATCCAAGGAAAAGTGCCGCGTTTCGCATGATGTGAACTCCGTTTTCAATCAGATAAGGACGCGCGGGGCACTATCCAAGAAGCGTGTCCTGAACCGGCTTGGTCCAACCTAGGTACAGCTGGCCGCCAGCCTCGATCAGGGGGCGCTTCATCAGCGTGGGATGGTCGCGCAACAACTCCAGCGGCGCGCGTTGGCGTTCATCTTCGTTAAGACCGCGCCATGTGGTCGAACGGGTATTGAGCAAAGCATCGCCGAACTGCGCATGGGCTTTTGCCAGGATTTCCGAAGGCACACCATCAATGCGGACATCGAAAAACTCCGCATCTGGAATCGATTTCAATGCCTTGCGGCAAGTGTCACAGGTTTTCAATCCGTAAAGTCTCATCCATGCCTCCGTTCTTGGCAGTTGCATCTTTAAGGGGCAAAGCCCGCCTGCGCACCCCGCTTTTGCTTGATTTTTACAATTGCCGTGCAATCCTTAATTTACGTTAAGGCACATTGATCCTGTTATTTTACAATGGGACTCAAGTTCCGACGTAAGAGGCCCCGCATATCGGGGAAAGACAGAAAGAAGGAGACACGGAATATGCCCACCGGCACCGTGAAATGGTTCAACACCACCAAAGGTTATGGCTTCATTGCGCCCGATGACGGCGACAAGGATGTTTTCGTACATATTTCCGCAGTCGAGCGGTCGGGGCTGACGGGCCTTGCCGACGATCAGAAGGTCGGCTTCGAATTGCAGGATGGGCGCGACGGGCGCCAGATGGCGGCCGATCTGAAACTGCTTTAAGCTTTCATTCCGACATGAAAAGGGACGCGCCCTTGGGGCCGCCCTTGCATTCTGGTTCACGATGTTTAGCGGGAATAGCAGCCTTTTTCGCCAACGGGGCAGACCACGCGGGCGCGGTGTATCTTGTTCTTATGATACACTTTTTTCCGCGCTAGGGGTGCCGCTTTCGCGTGCTGATAGCTCATCGACTGGTTCGGCGTCCCGCAGCAAATCACTCCGTTAATAGAAATGGGCTGTAGGCCGCTGGGGCAGTGATTGGCGGCGGCGTAGGGGTATATTTTCGGTTCGGCACTGGCGGGCGCGGCGAGGGCGAGGAGGCCGAGGCTGGCGTAAATGGCTGATTTCAAAGACATTTTGTCCCCCGTTTAACTGATAATGGCAATCTTACACTGATTAACCCTAGCAGGGTATTCACGGGCACGAAACATAATGTTTCCGCGTTAATGTCCTAGGTCAACGCCTAGGTGATCTTGATCCCTGCATAGGCAGATATTGCGGTCAGGAAAGTGCCCCATACCACATCCGTTGTGGCCATGGTCCAATGCCACCCTTTCAAGGTGGCGAAATTCGTAAATTCGTAGGTGCCATAAGCCATCGCGCCCAGAAGAGCAGCGGGGAGCAGGGCTTGGGCCGCGCTGCCAGCCGTCAGGGCGGGCCAAGAGACGAAGAACAACACGCCCGCGACATAGAAAAGATAGAAGATCGCGGCGGGGGCGAGGTTCAAATCCTCGCGCAAAAACAAGGAGATGTGCCGTTCGAACAGGGGGCGCATCACGGTTTTCAGCATGACGGCATCAATCCCGAGAAAAACCACGGCGGTGGCCAGGTAGAGGGTTAAAAGCTGCATGATCGCCTTTCCGTGCGCTGCGTTTACTAACAGGGTACGGGTGCGCCGCCGGATTGGATCAAAACGGGTGTTCCAAATCATACGATCAGACATGGGAATCGTATGAATCGTTATTTTCAAGGGGGATGATCTGTGAAAACGCACCCCCAGCGCACCGTGGGGTCAAGCGATGCTTAAGGGGCCGTTCGATGGGGGGCGGGGCCGCGCGGACCGCTTTGGAAAGCGCGCGGAACGGCCGGAAAGGACTCGGGCATTGTTCACCTGTCGTTAAGGTTAATGCGGATTCATATTAACCTTCGGTGGGGGGAGGCGGCGTTAGGGGTTTTGTGCCCTAGCGCGGTTTCGGGCCGAAACGGGGAGTCGAGGGGCTGCGAATCTTTACGATTGGTAAACACCCGAAATCACACCATGCGCGCCACCTTTTCTGCGCACGGCGCGTGAAGGATCGCTTCATTTTGTGTGTGTGGGGGGGNNGGGGGGGGGGGGGTGAGGAGCGGTCGCGGCCTGCCGCGATGAAACGGTCCGGTGGACCGTTTCAAGTGACGAACGGGGTGATGACTGGTCGCGGGCCTGTCCGCGATGCAAGCGTCCAGTGGACGGTTGCAAAGGAAGAACGGGTCAGGCCTTGCCTGACCCCGCAGGCTAAGTGTTCCATCCCGGATGA
>DFBX01000050.1 GCA_002366795.1 Rhodobacteraceae bacterium UBA3069
TGAAGATGGATCAGCATGGGCGTCTCCCGTCCCGAAGTTCCCTCAGAACCGATCTTGCCATGAACAGGGCCGAGCGCCGAGGGGAAATGTGATCATCCGGGATGGAACAGGTAACCTCACACAACTACCTAACACTGCATTCGTTGGAGAATTTCTGCGATAATGCGCTTCCCAATCTTACGACAGCACACCGAAGCGTTATGGAAAAAGGGCTAGTGGGCCTCGAACGCCTCGTACAGAAGAAGTATGATGATCAATTTGAAGGATTTGTTAAGAACTCGATGGAAGAAGCGCTTGGAATAATTTGCATTTCCAAGTCACGTTTTGAAGCCGCTTAGTTTAACCCAAACGGATTTTGCGTTGCAGTATTATTGACTATATGAACGGCAGCAATGGACCGGCAGCCCCCTTTCAATCCCCGCGCCGACTCTAGATACATGGGGGGAACACAAGGAGGATCGGATGGCGGTTGAGCGGGTGCCTTTGATGGCGGTTTTGATTGATGCGGACAATACGTCTCCGAAGTGGACGAAGGCGATTTTCGAGGAGATTGCCTCGCTTGGGGAGGCTTCGGTTCGGCGGTGTTACGGGGATTTTTCCAGCCAGCAGATGGTGGGTTGGAACAAGGTTCAGGCCGAGTTCGGCCTGGTGCCGCATCACCAGCCGGCCAATACGGTGGGCAAGAATGCAAGCGATATTGCCTTGGTGATCGACGCGATGGACCTGATGCATTCGGGCCGGTTTGACGGGTTCGTGCTGGTATCGTCGGACAGTGATTTCACGCGGCTGGCGAGCCGGATTCGCGAGCAGGGGCTGGATGTTTACGGGATCGGGGCGAAGAAGACGCCGGATGCGTTTCGCAAGGCCTGCAAGCGGTTCATTTTCCTTGAGAACCTGGGCGGGGAGGCTGAGGAGGTCAAGCCGAAGCGGGGCGATCTGAACGAGGCGCGCGATGTGATTGTCAAGGCGATGGACGGGATCGAGAGCGATGACGAGTGGTATGCGCTGGGCCAGTTGGGGCAGTATATCACGGCGGCGAACCCCGATTTCGACACGCGGACATACGGGCGCAAGAAGCTGAGCGAGCTGGTGGCGGATATTCCGATTTTGGAGACGAAGCGCGGGCCGGGGAACCAGTTGTTGGTGCGGCGGGTCGATTAGGGTTTCGTGCCATAGCGGGCCAGAAACATATCGACCGCGCCGGTTGCGATGCGGTCGGTTTCGGCCTGTGAATAGCTGCGGCTGACGCCGAAGATGGTGCGGGCGAACAGGTCGGCCTTGCACAGTTCGGCGAATTGGTCGGCGGCGAGGTTCACGTCTTCGATGGCGAGCTCGCCCTTGGCCGTGGCTTCGCGGAAGCCGGTCGAGAGGCGGGCGCGGGCCTGCATCGGGCCGGATTCGTAGAATTCGCGCCCCAGTTCGGGGAAGCGGTTGGATTCGGCGACGCAGATGCGAAAGGTTTTTTGGGCGAAGTCGGTGAGGAAGAAGGCGATCATGTGCTGGGCTGCTTGCAGCAGCACGTCACGGATCGGGGCATCCATTTCGATATGGGCAAGGGCGTGTTCGGCTTGCCGGTCGCATTCGCAGCGGGCGACCTCCATGAAAAGCAGGCGTTTGTCGGGGAAGTAGGCGTAGAGGGTGGCCTTGGACACGCCGGCGGCGCGGGCGATGTCATCGACCGAGGCCCCGTCGAACCCGTCGGCAAGGAACACTTGCCGGGCGCCGGCCAGCACCTGATCGAGCTTGCGCCCTTTCTTGGGCGGTGCTTTGTTGGCATTGTGGGGCACGGGTGCGTTCATTGGCCTCTCCTGTCGCGGGTTGCCAGTGTAAACCGAACGGTTCAGTTTGGGCAAGGGAGGGGCTTGCCTCTTCCTGCGCGGCGGCGTAATTTAGAGCGGTTCTAAAAGTAAGGATCAGACATGCGGTTTCTGCAACAAAGGCGGCAGTTCAGGGATCTGAGCGAGAAGGAAGTTCTGGGGCTTGCGATCTCCTCGGAGGAGGATGACGCGCGGATCTACCGGATGTATGCGGACCGGCTGCGCGAGGATTTCCCGGACACGGCCAAGGTGTTCGAGGGCATGGCCACCGAAGAGGACGAGCATCGCCGCCGGTTGATCGAGGCATACCAGGCACGGTTCGGCGGCACGATCCCCCTGGTCCGGCGCGAGCATGTGGCGGGCTATTACGCGCGCCGTCCGATCTGGCTGGTCGAGAACCTTGGGTTGGAACGTATCCGCGAAGAGGCCGCCGAGATGGAGCGCGAGGCGGAGCAGTTCTATCTGAACGCCGCCAAGGCCAGCACGGACCCGGACACCCGCAAGCTGCTGGGCGATCTGGCCGCCGCCGAGGCCGGGCATCAGACCGCCGCCAGCGAGTTGGAGCGCAAGCACTTGACCGACGCGGCCCGCGAGGACGAGGATCGTTCGGCGCATCGGCAATTTGTGCTGACATGGGTGCAGCCGGGGTTGGCGGGCTTGATGGATGGATCGGTTTCGACCCTTGCGCCGATCTTTGCCACCGCCTTTGCCACCCATGACACATGGACCACCTTCCTGGTCGGGCTTGCCGCCAGTGTCGGCGCGGGGATTTCCATGGGCTTTACCGAGGCGGCATCGGATGATGGGCAGCTTTCGGGGCGTGGATCGCCGGTGAAGCGGGGCTTTGCCTCGGGGGTGATGACCATGCTGGGGGGCTTGGGCCATGCGCTGCCCTATCTGATCACCGATTTCTGGACCGCCACCACCATCGCGCTGACCGTGGTGTTCGTAGAGCTGTGGGCGATTGCCTGGATTCAGAACAAGTACATGGAAACCCCGTTCCTGCGCGCGGCTTTCCAGGTGGTTGTCGGCGGGGCGCTGGTGTTTGCCGCGGGCGCCTTGATCGGCGGCGGCTAGGGCGGACGGGGCGAGACCGGGGCCAGCCCCGGACCCCGGAGTATTTCCGGCAAAATGAAAGCGGGGCCGGATTGCCGGTTGTCCCGCGCAAGTCCAGCCTTTAGCCATTCGGGCAAAGGTTCAATGGAGAATGCGACATGCAGACGGTTTCGGAAAACAAGTGCTTTGGCGGAGTTCAGAGCGTGTATACCCACGCCAGCAAGGCAACGGGGACGGACATGACGTTCGGTTTGTTCCTGCCCGAGGAAGCGGCCGAGGGGCCGGTGCCGATGTTGTGGTATTTGTCTGGCCTGACCTGCACCCACGAGAACGCGATGGTCAAGGCGGGCGCGCAGCAATGGGCGGCCGAGCAGGGGATCGCCTTGGTGTTTCCCGATACTTCGCCGCGCGGCGAGGGCGTGGCCGATGACGCGGCTTATGATTTGGGGCAGGGCGCTGGGTTTTACGTGAACGCCATGCAGGCGCCTTGGTCGCCGCATTTCAAGATGTGGGATTACGTGGCCGAGGAACTGCCCGCTTTGCTGGGCAGTGAATTTGCGGTTGATCTGGAGCGTCAGGCGATCACCGGCCATTCCATGGGTGGGCACGGCGCGCTGACTTTGGCAATGGGTCTACCGGGGCGGTTCCGGTCGGTTTCGGCCTTTGCGCCGATCGCGCATCCCACGGCCAGCGACTGGGGCCGCAAGCAATTGTCGGCCTATCTGGGCGCGGACGAGGGCACATGGGCGCGCCATGACGCCACGCTGATGGTGCGCGAGGGCGGTTTGACCATTCCGCTGCTGGTGGATCAGGGCGGGGCTGACCAGTTTCTGGACCTGTTGATGCCCGAGGCCTTGTTCGGCGCGGTGGCGGAAAAGCGGACCGGGGCGACGATGCGGATGCAGCCGGGTTATGACCACAGCTATTTCTTCGTCGCGTCCTTCATGGAAGATCATGTCGGGTTCCATGCGCAGGCGCTGTATTCGTGAGCCTTTATATCGACGCCGATGCCTGTCCGGTGAAGGAAGAGGCCGAGCGGGTCGCGACCCGTCACGGGGTGCAGATGTATCTGGTGTCGAATGGCGGGTTGCGCCTGTCGCGCAATCCGCTGGTCGAGGTGGTGATCGTGCCCGAGGGGCCGGATGTGGCCGACATGTGGATCGCGGACCGCGTGGGCGCGGGCGACGTGGTGGTGACGGGGGATATTCCTTTGGCCGCAAGGTGCGTCGAATCCGGTGCGCGGGTATTGAAGCATAACGGCGAGGCTTTGACCGCGGCCAATATCGGCAATGTGTTGGCCACCCGTGACCTGATGTCCGACCTGCGGGCGGCGGACCCGTTTCGGCAGGGCGGGGGCAAGGGGTTTACAAAGGCGGACCGGAGCCGTTTTCTGGACGGGTTGGAGCGTGCCTTGCGCGCCGCGAAGGGCGATGTGAAGGGATAAGCGATGCCGGTTGACGCGGTGATTTTCGACATCGGTAATGTGCTGATCGAGTGGCAGCCGGAGCGGTTTTACGATGCCGAGGTCGGCGCGGCGCGGCGGCGCGAGATGTTCGCCGCTATCGATCTGCACGGGATGAATGACGATGTGGATCGTGGCCATGATTTCAAGGGTCGCATCTATGCCGAGGCCGAGGCGCGCCCCGAATATGCCGCCGAGATCCGCATGTGGCATGATCGCTGGCTGGAACTTGCGACACCTGAAATTCCGCATTCCGTGCGCCTGCTCAGGCAGCTGAGGGCCAATGGCGTGCCAGTGTTTGCGCTGACCAATTTTGGCATCGGCTCGTTTGAACTGGCCTGTTCGCGTTATCCGTTCCTGACCGAGTTCGACCGCGCCTATGTGTCGGGGCGCATGGGGGTGATCAAGCCGGAGCCGCTGATTTACCAGGTGGTCGAAGATGACTGCGGCATTGCGCCTGAGAGGTTGATTTTCACCGATGACCGGGCCGACAATATTGCCGCCGCAAGCGCGCGCGGCTGGAAGGTGCATCATTTCGACGGGCCCGAAGGCTGGGCCGCGCGACTGGTGGCCGAGGGGCTTTTGACCGAAGGAGAGGCTGTATGATACCGCAGATCGGATTTGCGCAAGGTGAGGCGTTGTTGGATTGGGTCCTGTTCACCGATGCGCTGGAGGCGGGGCATTTGCTGCCGAAAGCCGAGATCGCGGATTCGTTCCTGTATCGCGGCAAGGACACGCTTTTGAACCGTGCGGCGTGGATTGACGGGATGGGGTTGGCGGTGAAATCGGCCACGGTGTTTCCGGGCAATCCCGCCGAGGGGCGGCCCATGGTGAACGGCGGGCTGTGCCTTTACCACGACAAGACCGGCGCGTTGGAGGCATTGGTCGATTTCCACCTGGTGACCAAGTGGAAGACGGCGGGCGACAGTCTGTTGGCGGCGCGGAAACTGGCGCGGCCGGACAGCCGCGAAGTGTTGATCGTGGGGGCGGGCACGGTGGGGCGCAACCTGTTGGCGGCCTATTCCACTGAGTTTCCAGAGGCGCGGTTCCGGGTTTGGAACCGGACGATTGCCAAGGCCGAGGAGATGGCCGTGCAATGCAATATCGACGTGGCTCCTGATCTGGAAGCGGCGGTCAGGGCGGCCGATATCGTCACCTGTGCCACCATGTCCACCCAGCCGGTGCTGCGCGGGGAATGGTTGCAACCGGGCCAGCATATCGACCTGATCGGGGCATATCGCCCGGATATGCGCGAGGCGGATGACGAGGCCTTGCAAAAAGCGCGGATTTTTGTGGACAGCTTTGATACGACCCTCGACCATATCGGAGAGATGAAAATTCCGCTGGCTTCGGGCGCGATTTCCCGCGCGGACGTGCTGGCGGATTACTATGATATGGGCGCGTTCAAACGCGGGTCGGATGACGAGATCACGTTGTTCAAGAATGGCGGCGGGGCGCATCTGGACCTGATGACCGCCCGCCATATCTGGGAGAAATGGAGCGCGGCACAATGACCCTGGGATGGATGGTTCTGGCAGGTGTTGCGGCGGCCCCGTTCCTGCGCGAGGCATTGCGCAAGCCCATGGGCACCGAGGCGCGTGTGGAGGCGCCCGGCACCTTCGCCGAACTGTCCGACGGGATCACCCATTACCGCTGGATCGGGCCAGTGCGCGGGCCGGTTGCGGTGTGCGTGCATGGTCTGACCACGCCATCGATGGTGTGGCAGGAGATTGCGTCGGACCTGGCCGAACTGGGCTATCGCGTGCTGGTCTATGACCTGTATGGGCGCGGCTATTCGGACCGGGTGCGCGGCAGCTATGGCCGCGATTTGTTCCAGCGGCAGTTGACAGAACTGCTGGCCCACGAAGGTGTCACGGATGACATCACGCTGATCGGCTATTCCATGGGCGGGTCCATCGCGACGGGTTTTGCCGCCGAACAGCCGGGGCGTTTGCGGCGGCTGATCCTGCTGGCACCGGCAGGGATAGAGACCTCGCTTGGCGGGGCGGCAAAGGCGATGCGCGATCTGCCCCTGATCGGCGATTGGATGGCGCTTGCGCTGTTCCCCATGTTCCACCGCAAGGCAACCGAGGCCGAGCGCGCCGCCAACCCGGATGTATCGGACATGGTGGATTACCAGCAGGCGGAACTGGGCAAGAAAGGGTTCGTTCCGGCGGTGCTGGGATCGCTGCGCGGTGCGCTGTCAGAACGGCTGGAGGCGGACCACCGCGAAATCAGCCGCGCGGGTGTGCCAATGCGGCGATATGGGGGCATGAGGACCAGGTGATCCCGTTGCGCGCCATGGGCACGCTGGCGCAGTGGAACCGCGTCGCGCGGCAAGAGGTGGTGGACGGCGCGGGCCATGGCCTTCCCTATAGCCATGGCGATGAGGTCGCCGCGATCATCCGTGCGGAAATCACCGAGTTCGAGGCGTAACCGGCAAGCGGGGCGGAGGGGCGCTGCCCCTCACCTTGAAAGGGCTGCACCCTTTCAAGGCTCTCCCCGAGAGTATTTTTTGGAACAATGAAGGCGCGGGACGTTTTGCCTTTCACTGTTCTGAAAATACCTTACCCGTGTGCCTCAGGCGGGGAGCGGCGCGGCGGGGTTCCATTTTTCCTTGATGGGCAGGTGGACGAGGGCCGATAGTGCACCGACGCCGATGCCGACCCACCAGACGGCGGTGTAGCTGCCGGTCAGGTCATACATGCGCCCGCCCAGCCAGACGCCCAGGAAACCGCCAAGCTGGTGGCTGAAGAAAACGATGCCGTAAAGAGTGCCCATGTAGCGCAATCCGTAAAGATGTGCGATGAGCCCCGACGTCAGCGGCACCGTGGCCAGCCACAGCGCGCCCATCACGCCCGAGAAGATCAGCACCGATGTCGGCGTCATAGGCAGCATGATGAAGGCGGCGGCAGCGATGGTGCGCAGGGTGTAGATGCCCGCCAGCAGGTATTTCTTGGTGAAGCGGTTGCCGAGCCAGCCTGCCGTCAGCGTTCCGGCGATATTGGCCAGACCGATGACCGAGATCGAGATCGCGCCAAGCGCGGAGGTGGTGGTTATGCCCATGCCGTGCAGCACGCCGCCGGGGGCGATGGGGCCGCAGACCTCGGTCACGAAGGCGGGGAAATGGGCGGTGATGAAGGCCAGTTGGTAACCGCAGGAAAAGAAGCCGATGAAGATGAGCGAGAAGGACGGATCGCGGGCGGCGCGTTTCAGGATGGTGCCCATCGATTCCGCTATTTCCGTTCTGGTGGCGGCGGGGGCGCGCATCATCGGCAGGATCAGAAGCGAGGCAAGGATCGCGGCGGCGAAGGCCATGAACACCTGTTGCCACGGCATCATGCCCAGCAGGAATTCGGCCAGCGGCGCGCCGAACACCTGGCCCGCCGAACCGGCGGCGGTGGCGATGGCAAGCGATATCGAGCGATGCTTGTCTGACGCGGCGCGGCCTACCACGGCAAGGATCACGCCAAAGCCGGTGCCGGCGATGCCGAAGCCCACGAGGATTTCATACATCTGCATCGCGCCGGGGCTGACTGCGTAGGAGGACAGCACCAGCCCCGCCGCATACATCAGAGCGCCCAGCACGATGGCCAGCCGGTCGCCCAGTTTTTCCGCGAAGGCGCCGAACAGCGGCTGGCCGATTCCCCAGGCAAGGTTCTGGATCGCGATGGCGAGGGAAAATTCGGCGCGGGGCCAGTTGAATTCGGCCGCGATGGGGATCTGGAACACGCCGAAACTGGCCCGGACGGCAAAGCTGACCAGGATGATGAAGCAGCCGGTCAGGAGAACCGGCGTGAAGATCGAGGCTTTGGCGGGGGTGGTTTGGGTCATTGATGCTGTCCTTTTGACGCTTGGCCAAGGTGCCGCGATTGATTGGCAGGGTCAAATCAGGATTTGTGATGGCGGGTCGCTCTTTCCCCCGTGGCGGGGTTTGGATATTGAGGCAGGTATGACCCTGACCGAGCTATACAAATCCCGCATCGCCCAAGGCCAGTTTCACCATGACCCCGCGCAGGAGGCCGCCCTGCCGGAGTTGGAGCGTATCCGCGCCGCTGTCGAGGCGGCTGCGCCCGTGAAAAAGGGTTGGTTCGGGCGGTCCAAGGCACCCGTGCCGGTGCACGGCCTGTATATGTGGGGTGGGGTCGGGCGCGGCAAATCCATGCTGATGGACCTGTTCGTGGAAAGCCTGACGGTGCCGGTGCGGCGCGTGCATTTCCATGCCTTCATGCAGGAGATTCACGAAGGCATGCACAAGGCGCGCAATGACGGGGTGCAGGATGCGCTGGCCCCTGTGGCCGCGGCGGTGGTCGATTCCGTGCGGGTGCTGGCCTTTGATGAGATGCAGGTCACTGACATCACGGATGCGATGATCGTGGGCCGCCTGTTCGAGGCGCTGTTCGCGGCGGGCGTGGTGGTTGTCACCACGTCGAACCGGGTGCCGGACGAGTTGTACAAGAACGGGTTGAACCGGCAGTTGTTCCTGCCCTTCATCGACCTGTTGAAAGAGCGGATGGTGGTGCATGAACTGGCCAGCCCGCGCGATTACCGGCAGGACCGTTTATCCGGCTCTCCGGTGTATTTCACGCCCTTGGGGGCGCAGGCGCGGGCGCAGATGGATGCGATCTGGACCGATCTGACGGGCGGCAGAGAGGCCGCGCCTTTGGTATTGAAGATCAAGGGGCGCGAGTTGCGCCTGCCTGCCTATCGCAATGGTGTCGCGCGGGCCTCGTTTCATGATCTGTGCGGGGCGATGTTGGGGCCGGGGGATTATCTGGCGCTTGCCGCCGAGGTGCGCGTGCTTTTGCTGGAGGGCATCCCCACGCTGGGCCGGTCGAATTTCAACGAGGCAAAGCGGTTCGTGACGCTGATCGACGCGCTGTATGAGGCGCATGTGCGGTTGGTCGCCTCGGCCGCGGCAGAGCCGGAGATGCTGTATCTGGAGGGCGAGGGCGTGTTCGAGTTCGAGCGCACCGCCAGCCGCCTGAGAGAAATGCAATCGGCGGATTGGGGCCAGTCCTAGGGTTGGTTGCTGGCATCGGGCCGGGGCGCGGCATAGCCTGTGGCCGAACCGTTGCCGGAGGATGCCATGATTGCGCGTCGAGAGTTTCTGTTGATTGCAGGGGGGGCGGTGCTGACTGCCTGTGGCCGCCGTCCGGCACCGCGCGTGGTGCCGTTGAGAACCCCGCTTTACCCGAACGAAACACCGGAGTTGCGGGCCGGTATCGAGTATTGGGCCGATTATCATGACGTGCCCGTGGCGCTGGTCCACAAGGTGGTGATCCGCGAAAGCACGCATAATCCGGCGGCGCGCGACGGGCCTTATTACGGGCTGATGCAGATCCTGCCCGCCACGGCGCGCGGGATGGGATACAGGGGGCCGGACGCGGGGCTGCTGGATGCGGATACCAACCTGAAATACGCGGTGAAATACCTGCGCGGGGCGTGGCTATTGTCGGACGGGGATTACGACACGGCGGTCAAGTGGTACGCGCGCGGCTATTACTACGAGGCCAAGCGGCGCGGGATGCTTAAGGAGGCCGGTCTGCGCAGCTGAAGATGCCGGGGGGGAACGCGCGCCCTTGGGCGGGACAAGCCCGCCGTCGGCCACGCGTGCTGCCGCGGGTCCGTTGCGGGGCTTTGCGCAAAAGAAAGGGAGCCGTTTGTTCGGCCCCTCTTTCGCTTCCTGCCTGCCGTATTCTGTGTGCGGGGGTCAGCCCGCGGGGATGATCAGCCGCTGGCCCGGACGGATCTGATCGGGGCTGTTCAGCGCGCTGCGATTTGCCTGAAAGATCGTGGTATAGAAGGCCGCGTCGCCATAGATGCGCTGGGCGATCCCGCCGAGGCTTTCGTCTTCGCGGACCACGTAGGTTTGCGCCTGCACCGCGGGGCGCTGTTCGGGCGCGCTTTGCGGGGACTGGCTTTTGCGGGCCTCGGTCACGATTGAGGCCAGCAGGGTCGAGGTATCAACCCGGCCCGACGATGTGACCAGCGCCGCCGGAACCGCCACGTCGCCCTTGGCGGCGGCCTCGTTCAGAAGGGTGTCGATATAGCTGTCGGACTGGCCTTCGCGCAGGGCTTGCGCCACCAGCGTTTGCAGGGTCCGAGCGTTTTGCGCCTTGCCCGAGGTGCTGCGGATATCGGCCAGGATGCCAGCGGTCATGTCGCGCATCCGCTTTTCGGCCGGATCGGCCTTTTGCCCCGCGTCGATGCCCAGTTCGGACAGAACGCCGGTGGGCATGCCCTTGAGGAACATGTCGGGCTGCGCCTTGGGTGCGGGCGGGGTTTGCGAGATCGCGGCCTGCGCCGCCGCGGCGACCTGCGGTTGGCTTTGCGCGGCGCTGACGGCATTGTTCAGGCGGGTCAGGTCGGTTTCGTTCCGGGTGACGGCCGTATCGTCAAAACGGCCCGATCCGGACGAAGGTTGCAGCGCCACCAGAACGATAGTGACCGAAAGGAAACCGGCAGCGATGAGGATGGAGCGGATCATGGCGTCGTTCCCTTTCAAGATCGGGGCATTCGTAAAGGATTTGGCGGACTGAAACATTGTTACTGGTCTCATGGTTTCTTCACGGTCAGGCCAAGCGAGACCCAGGATTGCATTCCGCCGCGATAATATTTCAGCTTGGCGGCCGGATAGCCCGCCGACATCAGGCTTTGGATGGCGCGGGGGCTTTGGTCGCACCACGCGCCGTTGCAGAACAGGGCCAGTTCCATCGCACCGTCATAGTTCCAGCTTTCGCCGAGCTTGACCGCGCCGAGCGCTTCAAGGATCTGGTCGCGGTAGGGGTTGCTGTCTTCGACCGTGGCGAAGGGGACGTTGATCGCGCCGGGGATCGAGCCTTTTTCGAACCATTCGGGCAGGCGGCTGTCGATCAGCAGCCCTTTGCCATTGGCCACGCGGGCTTCGAGGAAATCCATCACTTCGAGTTCGCCAAGGGTTTCGACGCCAGTCCCCGCCGACATCGGGTGGACGCAGAACGGTGGGCAGGCGCGCGCGGTCTTGGCAAATTCGTCGCTGATACGCGCGTCTGGATTCTGTTCGCGGGCGATGGTGATGGTTTCGCCGTTGATCGTGACCTGCTTTGCGGTCAATTCGGGGGTAATCATGACATCCTGCGCGAGGGCCGGTGCCGAAAAAAGAGTAAGCGCAAACAAACAGCCCGAAAGGCACCGCATGTCAGATTTCCCCCAGTAATCTTATTCGCACCACTATTGCTGGCAGGCCGGTGCGGCAATTTGACCTAGATATAGGCGAATCGGTGCAAAACAGTCAACATAAAGTGATTCGGAAAGTGGTGATTCGGCCTTGGTCTTATGGCCTTGGCGGCGGTTTGCGTGGCCTTTCAAGGCGTTAACCTTTGCCGACTGCCAGGGCGAGTGCGCTGTTAGCCATTCTCTTGCAGGATGTGGCCAGCCAGATAGAGTGAGCCGCAGATCAGGACCCGCGCGGCGGGGTCGGTATTCGTGATCGCCAGCAAGGCCGAGGCCACGTCGGGCGCGGTGCCCGCAGTCATTCCGGCATCTTGCGCGGCCTTGGCGGTGGCATCGGCGGGAAGGGTGTTCGCCTCGCCGGGGATGGACACGGCGGTGAGGCTGGCGGATTGCGTGGCCAGCGGCGCAAGGTAGCCCGCGATATCCTTGGTGTTCAGCATCCCGCAGATCAGGTGGGTGGGGCGCTGCGGCAGGGTGGCCAGATGGTCGCCGATGGCGCTGCCGGCGGCGGGGTTGTGGCCGCCATCCAGCCAGATTTCGGCATGGGGGGCGGCATCGGTCAGCGGGCCATGACGCAGGCGTTGCATCCGCGCGGGCCACTGGGCGCTGGTCACGGCCCCCTCGGCCGCAGTTTCGCCAAGGCCAAGCTGGCGCAGGGCCATGATGGCCGCGCCCGCGTTCTGGATCTGGTGCGCGCCGGGCAGGTTGGGCAGCGGCAGGTCCAACAGGCCGGTTTCGTCCTGGAACACCAGCCGGTCCGCTTCGCGGGTCACATGCCAGTGCTGGCCATGGGCAAGCACCGGGGCGGACAGGCGGATGGCGCGATCCTCGATCACGGCCAGTGCGGCATCTTCTTGCGGGCCGACGATGCAGGGCACGCCGCGTTTGATGATACCGGCCTTTTCGCCCGCGATTTCGGGCAGGGTTTCGCCAAGGAATTGCTGGTGGTCCACGGATACCGGTGTGATGACGGTCAGTGCGGGCCTATCGACCACGTTGGTCGCGTCCAGCCTGCCGCCAAGGCCGACTTCGAGCAGGCAGTAATCGGCGGGGGTGCGGGCCATGGCCAGCAGGGCGGCGGCGGTGGTGATTTCGAAATAGGTGATATTTTCGCCGTTGTTGGCGTCGTAGCATTCGTCCAGCAGGGCGGTCAGGGCGGGTTCTGAAATCAACTCTCCGGCCAGGCGGATACGTTCGTGGAACCGCGCAAGGTGCGGCGAGGTATAGGCATGGACGGATTCCCCCGATGCCTCCAGCCCCGCGCGGATCATGGCCTGGGTCGATCCCTTGCCATTGGTGCCCGCGATATGGATCACCGGGGGCAGATCGTTCTGCGGATTGCCCAAGGCATCCAGCAGGCGCCACATCCGGTCCAGCGTCAGGTCGATGATCTTGGGGTGCAGGGCCATCATCCGGGCAAGGATGGTGTCAGAGCCTTTGGGGGTGCCTTGGGGCGTGGTCATGTCTTGCGGTCCTTGAAAAGCGCCCCGATCCACCACAGGCCAAGGGCGGCGTCGAAGGCAAGGCAAAGCGGAGGGTAGTAATGCGGCACCAGCCCCCGTGCGGTCAGCGAAATATCGAGGGCAAAGTTGAACCCCGCGTGCAGCAGCAAACCGAAAGCCAGCAGAAGCGGCGCAAGGGTCGCGCCCAGCAGGGCCAGCAGGGCAAAGCCCGCGGCGGCCACTACATGCAACAGGCTGCTGTCATCGGCCGAGGTCAGATAGGCGCGCATCGGGTAGAGGGCGGCGACGGATGCCAGGGTGATGGCCACGGCCCAGACCTGCGCCTGCTTGCCCTTGCGCGCGCGCAGAACGCGCAGCGCGGCGATCAGGGCCAGCGCAAGCGCGGCCCCAAGCGCGAAGGACAGGAAAGGCGGCGTTCCCTGACCGGGCATGGGCGCTTAGCCCTTTGCCTCGGGGGTGGTGGGTTGGGTCGGTGTTTCGGGCGCGTCCTGCGCCTCCATTGCGGGGGCGGGCAGATCGCCCATCACCGCGGGCGACAGACCCATCAGCATCCGCGTGATGCCGATCAGTTCCTCGCGCATTTTCGGGCGGGGGGTGACGCGGTCCAGCATGCCGTGGTCCAGCAGGTATTCGGCGCGCTGGAACCCTTCGGGCAGGGTTTCACGGATGGTCTGTTCGATCACGCGCGGACCGGCGAAACAGATCAGCGCGTTCGGTTCGGCGATCTGCACGTCGCCCAGCATCGCGTAGGAGGCGGTGACGCCGCCCGTGGTCGGATGGGTCAGCACGACGATATAGGGCAGGCCCGCCTCTTTCAGCATCTGGATCGCGACGGTGGTGCGGGGCATTTGCATCAGGGACAGGATCCCCTCTTGCATACGCGCGCCGCCCGCGGCGGAGAACAGGATCAGCGGGCGCTTGAGCTTCACGGCCTCTTCGGCGGCGGCGATGATCGCGTTGCCGACATACATGCCCATGGACCCCCCCATGAAGCTGAAATCCTGCGCGCAGGCCACGATGGGCGTGCGGGCGATTTCACCGGCGGCGACCAGCATCGCCTCTTTTTCGCCGGTGGATTTCTGCGCGGCTTTCATCCGGTCGGGATATTTCTTCTGGTCGCGGAATTGCAGCGGATCGTGCAGCGGTTCGGGCACGGAAACTTCGGCAAAGACGCCGCCGTCGAACAGGGCGGAAAACCGTTCACGCGGGGTGATGGCCATGTGATGCCCGCAGGATGTGCAGACATTCAGGTTGTCCGTCAGTTCGCGGTGGAACAGCATCGTGCCGCATTCATCGCATTTGGTCCAAAGGTTCTCGGGCACCTCGCGGCGCGAGAAGATCGAGTTGATGCGAGGGCGGACGTAGTTGGTGATCCAGTTCATCTGGGTTTCCCGAGTGCGTTTTGCTTGGGGGTGACATAAGGGCAGGGACGGACGAATGCAATCACGCAGGCAGGGCGCTGCCGCGCGGCTGCGGATCAGCGCCTGAGCGCGATGCGCACCGCCAGCCACATCAGGAACAGGCCCATCAGTTCGGTCAGCAAAACGCCGGTCAGGACCGGTGCGTTTTCAAGCGGTGGCAGCAGGTTCATCCCGTCGGCGTGGAACAGCAGCAGGGCAAGGCCCGAGCCGGGCGCGCCCTCTTCGCTGAACAGGGCGAAGGCAAAGACGTTGTTGGCCAGGTGGAACCCGATCGCCGCGCCAAGGGTACCGGTGCGGGCGGTCAGGTCGGATGCCGCCAGCCCGAAAAAGAAAGCCCAGATGAAATATTGCGCGGATTCGGTGGTGGTGGCCCCGTTGCCCAAGTGGTGGGCGGCGAAAATCAGGTTCGGCACGACCAGCCAGACCAGCGGCGATTTCACCCGCGCGGCCAGTTGTTGCTGGATATAGCCGCGGTAGAACAGCTCCTCTGATCCGGTCTGGATCAGCAGTGCCAGAAGCGTCAGGGGCATCATCGCCGCCCAAAGCAGGAACGGGCGGTTGGTGGCGATGTCGTCCGCGCTCCAATACGGGGGGAGCAATTCAAGGACGAGCATCAGCGCCAGAACCGCGATGAAGCTGATTTTCAGGTGGCGCAGCGCGGTCAGCGGCGGCCCGGTCAGGGTGAAGAATCCGCGATTGTGCTGGGCACGGGCGGCTGCGGCGACAAGCGCGCCCAACAGGCCAAAGGACAGCAGTTCGGTCAGCATTCCGATGGGGGTGTCGCCGTAAAAGAAATTCTCGGCGCCGACGCCGGTCAGGTCCAGCACTTGCGCCAGCCCGCCGATCGCCATGCCGAACAGGAATTCCACGCCGAGGATGCCAAGAACCAGCCGTGGCAGTTCGGCCGTGGGCCGGGCCGGGGCGATGAATGCGCGATGCGGGCTGTAGGACATGTAAGGGCGGGCCTTGGAAATTGCCCGGCGACGCTAGAGGATAATCGCGGCGGGGACCAGTGGCTGCGATGGTCCCCCGTGCGGGCGGATGGCGTTGCAGCCATGAGGCGAAAACGGGCGCGCGCGCAACAATCGACCGCCGGGGGCGGTTCAAATGGGCGCAATGGCGTCTTGTGCCGGGGCGGGGCGTTCTTTATTCCCTGACATAGCAATTTTCCGGGGAGGCCCTCATGACCAAGTTCGACAAATCCAAACTGCCCAGCCGCCATGTAACCGAGGGGCCGGAACGCGCGCCGCATCGGTCCTATTACTATGCCATGGGCATGTCCGAGGCAGAGATCCACCAGCCGCTGGTCGGCGTGGCAACCTGCTGGAACGAGGCGGCGCCCTGCAACATCTCGTTGAACCGTCAGGCGCAGGCGGTGAAGATGGGCGTGAAAGAAGCCCACGGGACCCCGCGCGAATTTACCACCATCACCGTGACCGATGGTATCGCCATGGGCCACGAGGGGATGCGATCCTCGCTTGCATCGCGCGAGGCGATTGCCGACACGGTCGAGCTGACCATGCGCGGCCATTGCTATGATGCGCTGGTCGGCCTGGCCGGTTGCGACAAGTCGCTGCCGGGCATGATGATGGCCATGGTGCGTTTGAATGTGCCGTCGGTGTTCATCTACGGCGGGTCGATCCTGCCGGGCAAGGCACCGCAGGTTCAGGAAATTCCCGAGGACTTCCGCTCGCGCGATCTGACCGTGCAGGATATGTTCGAGGCCGTGGGTCGTCACCAGAACCACGAAATGTCGGACAAGGCGCTGGACATGCTGGAGCGCGTGGCCTGCCCGTCGGCCGGTGCATGTGGTGGCCAGTTCACCGCCAACACCATGGCCTGTGTGTCCGAGGCGATCGGTCTGGCGCTGATGAATTCGTCGGGTATGCCCGCACCCTACCAGTCGCGCGACCAATATGCCGAGGCATCCGGTCAGGCCGTCATGGCCCTGCTGGAAAAGAACATCCGCGCCCGTGACGTGGTGACGCGCCAGTCGCTTGAAAACGCGGCGCGCGTGGTGGCCTGCACCGGCGGGTCCACCAATGCCGGTCTGCACCTGCCCGCCATCGCCCACGAGGCGGGGATCGAATTCTTCCTTGAGGATGTGTGCGAGATTTTCCGCGACACGCCTTATTTCGTCGATTTGAAGCCGGGCGGTCAGTATGTGGCCAAGGATCTGTATGACGCGGGCGGCATTCCCGTCGTCATGAAGGAGCTGCGCAAGGCGGGCCTGATCCACGAGGATTGCATGACCGCAACCGGCCGTTCCATCGGTGAAGAGCTGGACCTGATCGAGCGCGAGGCCGACGGCAAGGTGATCTATCCGATCGACACCCCGCTGACCAAGACCGGCGGCGTTGTCGGGCTGAAGGGCAACCTGGCCCCGCAGGGCGGCATCGTGAAGGTTGCGGGCATTCCGACCCAGTACCAGCGTTTCGTCGGCCCGGCCCGCGTGTTCGAATGCGAGGAAGACGCGTTCGAGGCGGTCAAGCAGCGCGAATACGAGGAAGGCGAAGTGATCGTCATCCGCAACGAGGGCCCCGCAGGCGGCCCCGGCATGCGCGAAATGCTGGCCACCACGGCGGCCCTGTCCGGTCAGGGCATGGGCAAGAAGGTGGCGCTGATCACCGATGGTCGTTTTTCCGGCGCAACGCGCGGTTTCTGCGTGGGTCACGTTGGCCCCGAGGCCGCGCAGGGTGGCCCGATTGCCCTGCTGAAAACTGGCGACGTGATCACCATCGACGCGATCACCGGCGAGCTTTCGGTGGACCTGTCCGACGAGGAGTTGGCGCAGCGCAAGGCCGATTGGGCCGGACCGCGTGAAACCATCTATGCCTCGGGTGCGCTGTGGAAATACGCGCAGCTTGTCGGCGAGACCTATAAAGGCGCTGTGACCCATCCCGGAGGCGAGGCCGAGCGCCATGTCTACATGGACCTCTGATACTAGGGGCGTGGGGGCCGGGCGGAACATGCGTCCGGCCTTTTTGCTTGTGCGGGCCGCGTTTCTGGCCCTGACCCTGCCTTTGGCGGGATGTTTTTCCTTGCCCGAAGGCGGGCGCATGGGGCTTTTGTCCGGTGGCGATGGCGCGCCTGCGCCGGTGCCCGCGCTGCGCCGTGCGGCGCTGACACAGGGTGACGTGGTCGTGCTGCCGCCCGCGGGCTATTGCGTGGACGGTGACAGCATCCGTGACGGGGCCAGCGGCGGGGCCTTTGCCCTGATCGCGGCCTGCCAGTCGCTGACCGGCCGGCTGGGCGGCGTCGCGGCGGAACCTGCCATCCTGACGGTGTCGATTTCAAACCGGAAACGGGGTGAGCTGGACCAGCCCGGTGCGGATGATCTGGCGCGGGCCACCGGCGGCGCGCGGGTGCTGGAGCGGATCAATGGCGACGGGCTGACGCTGGTGCATCTGGCCACGGGCGGCGATGCCAAGGTGCCGGGCGGCGATCCGCGCCACTGGCGCGGGGTGATGGTGGTCAATGCACGTGTCGTCGGGTTGGCGCTGTATGGCCCCAAGGGCAGCACCGTTGCGGGGCAGGCCGGCAAGCTGCTGATGGTGGCCATGGCCGAGGGCATCCGCGAGGCAAGCCCCTTTGTCGATCCGGCGGGCCCGCCCGAGATTGCCGCGACGGAAATGGCCGATCCTGTGCGCCCTTCCGCGGCAGCGCGTGATGCGGCTGCGTCAACGGCAGGAAAATTCAAGAAAAACCTCTTGCGGCGGCTGTTTCATTAACTGTTTTGGGCCTATCATTGTTTCCGGTCTGGAAACGCGGCGGCGAAGCGGCTAGGCATTTAAATTACGCGCAATGCGAGTGTTCGCAGGCGCAGGTCGGAAATGGGGCTGATCGGGCATGGAGACGGGTTTCGGCGGGGTGCTGAGGAAACTGGCGCACAAGCGCATGATGAACCGCTGGGCACGGGCCGCGCGCGATGCCGACAAGGCCGATCTGGACCGCTTGCGCGGGCAACGCGCCCGCGCCCGCAGGCTGCGGCATTTCCTGGACGAATTGATCTATAAATCCGAAACCCGACTGGCGCTGCCGATGATCGGGTCGAACTCTTTTTACAAACCGCATGGCTGCGACTGGTCGTGGCGGCCTGAATTGTGGCGCGGCCCATTGGCCAACCCCGGCATGTCCTCGGTGCCCAGCAAGTCGATGCTGGGCGAGGAGGTGACGCTGTTCCACGATTGCGAGGGGTCCGAACTGACCCTGCGCCAGCTGCGCAACCGGCGCGAACAGGATCTGGCGCCGTTCGGGCTGCGTATGGATGTTTTCCGGTTCGACGGGTCGTTCCTGTCGCTGGTGGTGGACTTGCCCCATGGCGCGGTGGACGGACTGAAACGTCGCCATGTTCTGCGCATGGATACGATCATGGAGCTGGAAAAGCCGCTGGAAATCTTTGCGCGGTTGAACATCAAGCATGGCCCCAACACAGAGCAGATCGTGCGCGAACTGCCCCTGCACGAGCAGGAAGTCATGGTGGAGTTCGACTTGGCCTATACCGAGCTGAACGAAAAGCGGGTGGAAAAGGCCTGGGTCGATTTGATTTTCGAGGGGCCGGAAATGAACCAGGTGATTCTGCGCGACCTGACATTCTCGCGCAGGACGCGGGCGGAAATCTGAGGAGGCGACATGACTGATCTGACCTTGACCAAGACGCGCCTGTTCCAAGGGGTGTGGGAGGGGGCGCTGACCTCCTCGGGCAAGACGAACACGCCGCCCAGCATCGAGGTGACGCATCTGGAGCAGCCGCTGGACGGTCTGGAAATGACCGAGGATGGCGCGGGCGGATGGGCGGTGCGATTCCCCGTGCCCGTCGATGTGATCGCGGACGGGGTGCAGACATTCCTGTTTCGTGACGCGTTGACCGGCGAGACGCTGGAGAGTTTCGCGCTGATCGGCGGCGAGGCCCTGTCGGATGACATTCGCGCCGAGATGAACCTGCTGCGCGAAGAGTTGGACATGCTGAAACGCGCGTTCCGGCGGCATTGTCTGGAGACGATGTAAGCCGTCGTGCGGGTTGATGCGCCGGACGCCTTCGGCGAGAGTATTTTTGGCAAAATGAAAATACGGGGGAGGCGCATATGATTTGCGAGATCGTGACATTTGATATTGCAGGGCTGGAGCGTGACGAGGTTCTGGCGCTGTATGAAAAGACGCTGGCGCGGTGGCGCGCTTGGCCGGGGCTGATCCGCAAGATGTATTTGTATGACGAGGAAGGCGGGCGC
Organism: Rhodobacteraceae bacterium UBA3069; assembly: GCA_002366795.1. Taxonomy (GTDB): domain Bacteria; phylum Pseudomonadota; class Alphaproteobacteria; order Rhodobacterales; family Rhodobacteraceae; genus UBA3069. Next base: position 19,663 of record DFBX01000050.1, read on the forward strand.
GGCGGCGGTATCTATCTTTGGGAGAGCCGGGAGGCTGCCCAAGGCGCGCATGATGCCGAATGGTGCGCCATGGCCGAGCGGCTGTATGGCAGCGCGCCGAAGTTCGATTTTTACGAGGTTCCGGTGGTTCTGGAAAATCGCGATTGACGCGACGAAGGTATTTCCATATATCCTGAGTTATGGAAATGAAGCGCGCTCTTGATGGCTTTGGTGCCCTGTCGCAGGAAATGCGGCTGTCCGTGTTCCGCTTGCTGGTGCAGGCGGGCGCGGATGGCTTGGCCGCCGGTGAAATCGCCGAGGCGCTGGGCGTCCGGCAGAACACACTGTCGGCCAATCTGTCGGTCCTTTTGCAGGCTGGTCTGGTCCGCAACCGGCGCGAAGGGCGCAGCATTCGTTATTTCGCTGACATGGAGGGGATGCGCGGCTTGCTTGGCTTTTTGCTGGAGGATTGCTGCGGCGGCAACCCCGATCAATGCGCCCCTTTTCTGGACGGCATTGCCGGTCCTTGTTGATGAGGAGAGCCGATGCGCCCTGTCATTCATCATAACCCCGATTGCGGCACTTCGCGCAATGTATTGGCGATCTTGCAGGCCGGGGAAGTGGCACCCGTGGTGGTCGAATACCTGGTCGAGGGCTGGACGCGCGCGCAACTGCTGGCCCTGTTGGCCGCCGCCGGATTGACGCCACGCGCGGCGCTGCGGCTCAGCAAGTCACCGGCCGCGGCGTTGGGCCTGACCGATCCGGCGGTCAGCGACGACGCATTGCTGGATGCGATGCTGGAACACCCCGTGTTGGTCAACCGCCCCATCGTTTGCACCCCCAAGGGTGTGCGCCTGTGCCGCCCGTCGGAGGCGGTGCTGGAAATCATGGAGACCCGGCCCAAAGGCCCGATTTACAAGGAGGACGGGACGAAAATCCCGCTTTGATGCCGATGACAGATAGCTTTCCCGCCATGGATGACGGCGGTTTCAACGCCCCGGATATGGATGCGCTTTTCCCCGCCGAACGGGCCAGCCACGCGCCGCGTATCCTGCTGATGTATGGCTCGCTGCGGCAGCGGTCGTTTTCGCGCTTCATGGCCGAGGAAGCGGCGCGGGTGTTGCGGCGGCTTGGTTGCGAGGCCCGTATTTTCGACCCGCGCGGGTTGCCGCAGGTGGACGAGGACAGTGACACCCATCCCAAGGTGATCGCGCTGCGCGAGGCGGTGATCTGGTCCGAAGGCATGGTCTGGTCCTCGCCCGAGCGGCATGGCGCGATGAGCGCGATCATGAAGCAACAAGTGGACTGGATACCGCTGGCCCCCATCGGCGGGGTGCGCCCGACGCAGGGCAAGACGCTGGCGGTGATGCAGGTTTGCGGCGGCTCGCAAAGTTTCAATACGGTGAACCAGCTGCGCATTCTTGGCCGTTGGATGCGGCTGTTGACGATTCCCAACCAGTCGTCCGTGGCGAAGGCATGGGACGAATTCGATGCGGAGGGGCGGATGAAGCCCTCGCCCTATTACAACCGGATGGTGGACGTGATGGAGGAGTTGGTGAAATTCACCCTGCTGACCCGTGACATCAAGGATCACCTGGTGGACCGCTATTCCGAACGGGTCGAGACGCGCGAGGAATTGTCGAAACGGGTGAATGCCGCCAAGGCGATTGGCTGATGTAGGGTTGGTAACGTTGCGTTGCAGGTGACATCGCGGTTTGGCGTGGGCAACATCTGCGCCAAACGGGAGGTTTACCGATGACTGATTATCCGAAAATGCTGGCACCGCTGGATTTGGGGCATGTGGTGTTGAAGAACCGTGTGTTGATGGGGTCCATGCACACCGGTCTGGAGGAAACCCGCGACTGGGGTCGCGTGGCCGAATTTTACGCGGCGCGCGCCAGCGTGGGCCTGATGGTCACCGGCGGGATCGCCCCCAACAAGGAGGGGGCCGTGGCCCCTGACGCGGCGGGGATGATCACCGATCAGGACGTGGCCAACCACCGGATCGTCACGGACAGGGTCCATGCCGCGGGCGGGCGCATCGCGATGCAGATCCTGCATGCGGGGCGCTATGCGTTCTCGCCCGAATGCGTCAGCGCCTCGGCGGTGAAATCGCCGATTTCGCCGTTTCCCCCCAAGGAACTGGCCGCGGCGGGGATCGAAAAGCAGATCAATGATATTGCCGCCGCTGCCGCCCGCGCAAAGGAAGCCGGTTATGACGGGGTCGAGGTGATGGGGTCCGAAGGGTATTTCATCAACCAATTCCTTGTGACCCACACCAACAAGCGTGACGATGAATGGGGCGGATCATACGAGAACCGGATGCGTGTCGCGATTGAGGCGGTGAAACGTGCGCGCGCCGCTGTTGGCCCCGATTTTATCATCATCTACCGGCTGTCGATGATCGACCTGATCCCGAACGGGTCCACCTATGATGAGGTCGTGCAACTGGCGCAGGAGATCGAGAAGGCCGGTGCGAGTATTATCAATACGGGGATCGGCTGGCACGAGGCGCGAATTCCGACGATTGCAACCAGCGTGCCCCGTGCGGCCTTTGCATGGGTGACGAAAAAGCTGATGGGAAAGGTGGGGATTCCTGTCATCACCTCGAACCGGATCAACACGCCCGAGGTGGTCGAGCAGGTGCTGGCAGATGGCTGTGCCGATATGGTGTCGATGGCGCGGCCCTTGCTGGCGGATGCGGATTTCGTGACCAAGGCGGCGGCGGGCAAGGGCGAGATGATCGCGCCCTGCATCGCCTGCAATCAGGCCTGTCTGGACCACACGTTTGGCGGCAAGCTGACAAGCTGTCTGGTGAACCCGCGTGCCTGTCACGAGCTGAAGCTGGTGGTGAAACCTGCTGCGGCGGTGAAATCGGTGGCCGTGGTGGGCGCGGGGCCGGCGGGCCTGTCTACGGCGATGACGGCGGCAGAGCGGGGCCATCGCGTGGTGCTGTTCGACAAGTCCAAGGAGCTTGGCGGGCAGTTGAACATGGCCAAGCAGGTGCCGGGCAAAGAGGAATTCCACGGGCTGGTGGACTGGTTTGCGCGTTCGATCGATGCTGCGGGGATCGACGTGCGGCTTGGGGTCGTGGCCGGTGTGGATGACCTGAAAGGGTTTGACGAGGTGATCATTGCCACGGGCGTCGTGCCGCGCGATCCGGGCATTCCGGGTCAGGAGGGGGCGAATGTCGTCTCTTATATCGACGTGCTGACCGGGGCCGCGGTGCCCGGTCGCCGCGTGGCGGTGATTGGCGCGGGCGGCATCGGGTTCGACGTGGCAGAATACCTTGTGACGGGGGACAGCCCGACGCTGGACCTGCCGGAATGGATGCGCGAATGGGGCGTCACCGACCCCGAGGCGGCGCGCGGCGGGCTGGCCCTTGAGGGCCCGCAGCCTGAAGCGCCGGAGCGCGAGGTGGTGCTGTTGCAACGCAAGGCGAAGGCTTTGGGCAAGGGGCTGGGCAAGACGACGGGCTGGATTCACCGTTCCGCGTTGAAGATGAAGAAAGTCGAGATGGTCGGCGGCGTGAACTACGAGAAGATCGACGCCGACGGTTTGCACGTCACCAGCGGCGAGGCGCGCGAGAACCCGCGCGTGATCGCGGTGGATACGGTGGTCTTGTGCGCCGGGCAGGAAAGCGAGCGGTCGCTGGCCGATGCCTTGGAGGAGATCGGCGTGGCGGTGCATGTGATCGGCGGCGCGGATGTGGCTGCCGAGCTGGACGCGAAGCGGGCGATCAATCAAGGCGTGCGACTGGCCGCTGCCTTGTGACGGTTGCCTTGTGACGGCTACCTTGTGACGGCTGCCTTTTGACGGTCGGGCGACGCTCGCTTGCGCGTCGCCCCGCCCACCGTCCCATTCGGTTTTATCGCGGCTTGGCGCGGCGGCCGGGCGCGCCCAGGTCCGCCGTCTTTGCGGGGACTGAAACAGCGCCGCGCCGCATGGAAACGGGTCGTTTCCCTGTTTCCGCCTCATTAACGATGCCCGATTTTACCCCGATATTGTCCGCCCAATGCCCAGAGAATGCCCGAATTGGCCGCGATACCTGATCCTTGACAAGAAATTCAAAGGGTATCGAGAAAATGGATCGTCTGACGGAAATGGAAGCCTTTGCCACGGTCGTGGACCAAGGCGGTTTCACCGACGCAGCCAAGAAAATGGGGATCTCGAAATCCGCCGTTTCCAAGCATGTTTCGAGCCTGGAGGCTCGCTTGGGTGCCCGGCTGCTGAACCGGACGACGCGCCGCGTCAGCCCCACGGAAATCGGGCTGGCCTATTACGACCGTGCCCGCCGCGTGCTGAATGATGCAGGCGAGGCCGACGCGCTGGTCACGTCGATGCAATCGGCGCCTTCGGGGTTGCTGCGCATTTCGGTGGCCACGGATTTCGGCGTGAACCACCTGAGCTCGGTTCTGGGCGAGTTCCTGAGCGAATTTCCCGACATCACCGTGAACATGGTGCTGAACAACCGTTACGTGGAACTGATTTCCGAAGGGTTCGACATGGCGATCCGTATTGGCGAGTTGGAGGACAGCACCCTGCGTGCCCGCAAGCTGACCGAAACCACCAAGCGCATGATCGCCAGCCCCGGCTATTTCCAGAAACATGGCCGCCCGCAGAAGATCGACGATCTGAACGATCACAAGCTGCTGCATTATTCCAACCAGTCCGCTGGCAACGTGTGGAAACTGACCGCGCCGTCCGGTGAAAAGCGCCAAGTGCGCACCGCCGGTTGGCTGTCGGTCAATGACGGGCAATCCTTGCTGAACGCCTGTGTTGCCGGTCTTGGCATCGCCTACCTGCCATCGTTCCTTTATGCGGACGCGATGGAGCAGGGCCTGGTCGAGGATGCGATTCCCGATCTGCCAGTCGAAACCCAAGGCATCTATGCGGTTTACCCGCCGGGGCGTTTCACGCAGCCCAAGGTGCGCGCTTTTATCGACTTCCTGGTGCATAGCTTTGCCGAGAAAGGCCCGACCGAGTGGTAAGGCCCGCCTGAGATACCTATCGCTTTTCCTGCCGAGAGCAACTGGCCCGGTGCATATGATGCGCCGGGTTTTTTCTTGTCAGCGGGGTGCTTTGGGTTTTTTTGGCCACAGTTCTAACAGGCCGGCCAGCAAGACCAGGCCGCTGCCCGCGATTTCCAGCGGGGACAGGGTTTCGCCTGCCAGCAGCGCCGCGGATACCGCGCCGATCAGCACTTCGGCCATCAGCAGGATACCGACGCGGGCCGGTTCCAGCCGGGGGGTGGCCCACATAAGGCAGGCGATGGACAGCGCCCACCACGCGCCGCCCGTGGCCAGCGAAATGGTAGCGACGCCCACCGGATTGGCCGCAAGCGCCTGTTGCGGGAACCGGTGCAGGAACGGGGCAAGAAACAGCGTCATCAGACTGGCGCCCAAGGCAAAGATACAGGCGGCGCCGACTGGCGGAAGGGCAGATTTCACGCGCATGCCTGTGGTGGCGACGGACCAGAGCAGCCCCGCCAGCAGGGCCATCCATTCGCCCGCGCTGCGCGGGATCAGCCATTCGCCCTTGGCCCCCAGCATCACGCCCAGTCCCAGCAGGCCCATGGCAATGGCCAGCATAGGCATTGGCGGCGTGTGCCAGCCCATGACGAGGCGGGCGATCAGGACGCTTCAGACCGGGGTCAGGAAATACAGCAGGATGATGATGGCGACGCGGCCATAGACGAACCCGATGGAATAAAGCGCAAAGGCCGCGCCGCCCAATGCGACAGAGGCAAGCGCAAGCCGGTCGCGCCCCGCGATGTTGCGGCCTTGCCGGATGGCAATGGGCAGCAGCAACAGGGTTGCGGCGGCGGTGATGGCCAATGTGCCCCATGCGCCGGCAAGGCCCATACGGTCCAGCGCGCGCACCGGCAGCCAGTAAAGCCCCCAGAACGCGCCGGTGACGAATACGATGGCCGTGGCCAGTGCTGTGATGTGGTCGCGCGTCTTGGTGGCAGGGTTAGTGCGTGGTTAGCGGTTGCGCAAGCCGCGGGTGAAGGGCAACCTGCGCCGCAAAGAGGGAGGGACCACATGACACAGAAAACCGCCATCGTGACCGGGGCCGCGCGCGGCATCGGGCTGGCCACCACCAAGCTGTTCCTGGAGGAGGGCCGCCGCGTTGCCATGATCGACCGCGACGCAGAGGCATTGGCCGAGGCCGCCGAGGGGTTGGAGGGCGTGTTGCCCGTCCTGTGCGACGTGTCCGACCCTGCGCAGGTTGATGCCATGGTGGCGCAGGTGATGGATGCGTTTGGTCAGATCGACGCAGTGGTCAACAACGCGGGCGTGGCTGATTTCGGCCCGCTGGAGGAGACGACCTTTGAACGCTGGCGCACGGTGATGGAGACGAACCTTGATGGCGTGTTCCTTGTGTCCAAGGCCTGCATTCCGGCGCTGAAGGCGACCAAGGGCGCGATCGTGAACATCGCCTCGATTTCGGGGCTGCGCGCCTCGACCCTGCGGGTGGCTTATGGCACGTCCAAGGCCGGTGTGATCCACCTGAGCCAGCAACTGGCGGCAGAGCTGGGCGAATACGGCATCCGCGTCAACACCGTGGCCCCTGGCCCGGTGCGCACGAAACTGGCCATGGCCGTGCATTCACAGGCCATCATTGACGCCTATCACGATGCGATCCCGCTGAACCGCTACGGGTCCGAGCGCGAGATTGCCGAACCCATCGTGTTCCTGTGTTCGGACAAGGCCAGCTATGTCACCGGGCAGCTTCTGGCGGCAGATGGCGGGTTCGAATCCACCGGCATCGGCCTGCCCGCGCTGCGGGACTGACAGGGGCGCGGCCTGCATTGCGCGGCTGAACGCTGCCTCGTCCGTAATCGCCGGGCGGGGCGGTCAATTGGCCCGGGCTGCGGCAACTCCTCGTATTGCGGGGGGGGTGGAAATGGCGCTAAAGTCCGGCCATGAGCATCGCCGAGAACACACGCACGGCCCCCGATGTCAACCGGTCCTTGCCGATCGCGTTGCTGCGCGCGCGGGAAAAGGTGATGGGGCCGATCCGGCAAATGTTGGCGGATGTGGGCGTGACCGAACAGCAATGGCGCGTGCTGCGTATTCTGCGCGAACAGGGCACGCTGGACCCGACCGAGATTGCCGAGCGGTCCTGCCTGCTGATGCCTTCATTGACGCGGATATTGCAGACGCTGGAAGCCAAGGGGCTGCTGGATCGCAAGCCGCACCCCACCGACCGGCGCAAGCAGCAGGTCACGATCAGCGATGCCGGGCAGCGCCTGATCGAGGACAACCTTGCGGAATCCAAGCGGTTGAACGACTGGCTGCGCGAAAGTTTCGGTGCCGAAAAGCTGGACGCCCTGCTGGACCTGCTGAACGAGCTGGACGCGTTGAACCGCACCCAGCCCTGATAGTTTGGCGGTTTAGCGCCAGTTCGCCATGGCGGTCCGTGCTGCCTTGGCCAGCATCACCACGTCAATGCCCACGGCCACGAATTGCGCGCCCCAGTCGGCGTAACGGCGGGCGGCTGCATCTTCGACCGCCAGAATGCCGGGGGCTTTGCCCGCTGCGGCGATGGTCTTGATCGCGGATTGGATCGCGTCCTGCACCGGCTGCTGGCTGGTGTCGCCCAAGAACCCCATGTCGGCGGCCAGATCGGAGGGGCCGATGAACACGGCCTCGATCCCGTCCACCTTCAGGATTTCGTCAAGGTTCTGTATGCCCTTGGCGGTTTCGACCTGCGGGATCACGAGGATCTGTTCGTTCGCGGTTTTCACGTAGTCGGGAATGTCGGAAAAGCGCGAGGCACGGGCCAGCGCCGCGCCGGACCCGCGGATGCCATGCGGGGGGTACAGGCTGGCGCGCACCAGGCCGCGCGCCTGATCGGCGGTTTCCACCATCGGGATCAGCAAGGTCTGCGCGCCGATGTCCAGCGCCTGCTTGATCAGCCAGTCGTTGCCCACGGGCAGGCGCACCACGGGGTGCGAATGCTTGCCGTCCAGCACGGCCAGCTGTGCCATCAGGCTGCGAATGTCATTGGGCGCATGTTCACCGTCGATCACCAGCCAGTCGAATTCTGCGGTGCCCACGATTTCGGTTGCGTAAGGGTCGGCAAAGCCCGCCCAACAGCCGATCTGGCGCTTGCCCTCGCGCAGGGCTTTCTTGAACGGGTTGATGGGGGCGGGCATGGTGTTTCTCCTCAGTATACCATTTATCTGGCGGTCGCGGGCCAGAGAACCCCCGTTCCGGCACCTTGTCCAGCCCGCCTATTCCTTTCGCGCGGCACCGAGAGCCTGCGACAGCACCTTGCGATCCCCGATATGGTTCGCAAGGATCAGGATCAGCCGCGCGTTCAGGGCGTTGGACTGTTCGGTTGTCAGCCCGTCATGGGTTTCCAGAAGCTCGGCATAGAAATCATCGGGGCCGTCGATATTGGGGGTCAGGATCAGGTCGGTCATTGGCTGGCTCCGATGGCGCGGCGGATGGCGGCGCGGATTTGCGCCTCGTCATAGGTGGGGAAGCGGGCTGCGACGTGCTGATCGGGGCGGATCAGGTAGACGGCACTGGCCGCGCCACCAAGATAGCGTTCCGCGACCTGCCCTTCTGCGGGCAGGTCCAGCCGATTGGCCGTGACGCCTTCGGTGATGCTGTCCGGTGCGTCGGCGTTAAGTGTCAGCAAGGTGAACCCGCCGCGCATATGATCCAGCAGGAACCCGTTGCCCAGGGGGGCATCCACGCAGGGCGATCCGGGGCGGGTGCGCGCGGGCGCATCGGGCAGGGCATCGGGCGTGTTCAGGGGCGATCCGTCATAGGTGCAGGGCACCGAAAGCCGCCCCGAATTCACGAAGGGCCGGGCAAAGCTGTGCCGTTCCGACAGGTCCAGCACCGCGTCGCGGAACAGGCGGGAGGTATCCGATTTAGGCGTGATGAAATCGGTCGAGCGGGTGGAGTTCAGGATGTTTTCCTCGGCACCGTGGACACGTTCGGTATCGTAGCTGTCCAGCAAGGCATCGGGGGCTTGGCTATTGATGACCAGCGCCAGTTTCCAGGCCAGGTTGTCGCTGTCTTGCACGCCGGAATTGGCACCGCGCGCGCCGAAGGGGCTGACCTGGTGCGCGCTGTCGCCCGCGAAAATCACGCGGCCATGGCGGAAGCGGTCCATCCTGCGGCATTGGAAGGTGTAGATCGACACCCATTCCAGATCGAATTTCACATCCTCGCCCAGCATTGCCTTGAGGCGGGGGATGACGTTTTCCGGTTTCTTTTCTTCTTCCTTGTCGATGTCCCAGCCCAGTTGCAGGTCGATCCGCCAGACGCCGTCGGGCTGTTTGTGCAACAGCGCGGACTGGCCCTTGTTGAAGGGCGGGTCGAACCAGAACCAGCGTTCGGTCGGGAAATCGGCATCCATCACCACGTCGGCGATCAGGAAGTTGTCTTCGAACACGCGGCCGTGGAAATCAAGGTTCAGCATGGCGCGGGTCGGGCTGCCAGCCCCGTCGCAGGCGATCAGCCAGTCGGCCTCCAGCTGGTAGGGGCCTTCGGGGGTGTCTATGGTCAGGAAGGTGTGGTCGTCATGCTGGTCGATGGCGATGACACGGCTGCCGCCGCGAATTTCGATCGGCGCGCCGTTGGCCTGCAATTCCAGCGCGCGGCGGACAAGGTATTCTTCGAAGTAATATTGCTGGAGGTTGATGAAGGCCGGGCGGCGGTGACCGTCTTCGGGCAGCAGGTTGAATTCGTAGACCTGCCGGTCGTCGAAGAACACCTTGCCCACGTTCCATTGCACGCCCTTGTCCACCATGGGCTGGCCGCAGCCCAGCCGGTCAAGGATTTCAAGCGGGCGTTTGGCGAAACAGATGGCGCGGCTGCCGAAGGACACCTTGTCGTTGTCATCAACGATCACCGCCTCGATTCCTTGCTGGGCCAGGTCGATGGCCGTGGCCAGCCCGACCGGGCCTGCGCCTATGATAACCACACGTCGGCGTATGGTTTGCGCCGCGTCCTGATCGGGGGGGCGGGTATAGGGGTAAAGCGGGGTTTCGAAAATCTTGTTCATCTGTTCCTCCCTTGGGTGGCGGGGGCGGGCCTTTCCGCCCCGCGCCGGGTTGTTCAGGGTCAGCCTTGCAGGGCTTCCCACATGTCCAGATCGCGCTGCGCGGTCCAGATGCGGGGGGTGTCGATGCCGCGCGCTTCGTCATAGGCGCGGGCGACGTTGAAGGGCAGGCAATGTTCGTAGATGGCATAGTCCTTGAACTTGGGGTCGCAGACCTCGCGGCAGGCATCCCATGCGTCCTTGAGCGATCCGCCACGGGCGGCCACGCGGGCCACGGGCGCATAGGTCGAGGCGACGAAATCGCGGGTGTTTTCAATCGCCGCATTCACCATCTGCTTGCCGACCAGCGCGTCGCCGCGCCCCGGTGCGATGGCATCGACATCGAACATGGCGATGTTGTCCAGGGTGTCACCCCAATCGGCGAAATGCCCGTCGCCGCAATAGCAGGCAGAGTGGTATTCGACGATATCGCCGGTGAACATGACGTTCTGGTCCGGGACGTGGATCACCATATCGCCCGCCGTATGGGCGCGGCCAAGGTGCATCAGGTCCACCCGGCGGTTGCCAAGGTAGACGGTCATGGAGTCATTGAAAGTGGTGGTGGGCCAGGTCAGACCGGGGATGGATTCATGCCCTTCGAACAGGCGGGGGAAGCGTTGAAATTCGCTGTCCCAATCCTCTTGTCCGCGTTCCACGACCATGGCGCGGGCCATGTCCGACATCAGGATTTGCTGCGCGCCAAAGGCCGAGGCACCCAGCACCCGCACGGCGTGGTAATGGGTCAGCGCCACATGGGTGATTGGCTTGTCGGTGACGCTGCGCACGCATTCGATCACCTTGTTTGCAAGGCGCGGGGTGGCCTGCGCCTCGACGATCATAACGCTGTCATCACCGATGATGACGCCGGAATTGGGGTCGCCTTCGGCGGTGAAAGCATACAGCCCTTCACCCACTTCGGTGAAGGAGATTTTCTTTTCGGTCATGTCGCCTTGGGATGCGAAAGCCTTGGCCATGGTCAGTCCTTTTGTGTCAGTGCCGAAGGGGCCTTCGGCGGGAGTAATTTTAGCAAAATGAAAGGGTTAGCGTGCGTAGGGATCGGGCAGAGCGGGCAGGATCGTGCCGCTGCAGGTGCCGAACCCGATGCGGTATCCGTCGCCTTGGGCTGCGCCCTTGAGGGTCAGCGTGTCGCCATCTTCAAGGAAGCTGCGCTGTTCGCCGGTGTCCAGGGTCAGTGGTTCCTTGCCGCCCCAGCTGAGTTCCAGCAGCGCGCCGCGCTGGTGTTTTTCCGCGCCTGAAATGGTGCCGGAGCCGAGCAGGTCGCCGGGGGTCATGGGGCAGCCAGAGGAGCTGTGATGCGCCAGTTGCTGCGCCGAGGAATAATACATTTCCTTGTAGTTGGTGCGGGAAATGGTGGTCGGTTGCTTGCCTTCGGGGGCCAGTGTGACTTGGAGTTCGATGTCATAGAGCATCGGGCCGGTGTCTTTGAGATAAGGCAGCAGTTCCTTTTCGCGGGAGGGGGTATTGCAGCGGAAGGGGGCAAGCGCGGCTTGTGTCACGATCCACGGGCTGATCGAAGTGGCGGTTGCCTTGGCCTGGAACGGCCCGAGCGGCTGGTATTCCCACGCCTGGATGTCGCGCGCGGACCAGTCGTTCAGCAGCACATAGCCGAATATCATCGCGTCTGCTTCGTCCACGGTTACGGGGCCGTCCGAAGGCTGGCCGACGATGGCACCCATTTCCAGTTCCAGATCGAAACGTTTGCACGGAGCAAAGATGGGCGCATCGGCGTCGGGCGCTTTCAGCTGACCCCACGGGCGACGAATGTCGGTGCCGGAAATGACCACGGACGAGGCCCGCCCATTATAGCCGACCGGCATGTGCAGCCAGTTGGGCGGCAGCGCGTTTTCGGGCCCGCGGAACATGGTGCCGACGTTTTCCGCGTGGTGTTTGCCGGCGTAGAAATCGGTGTATTCGGCAACAAGCAGCGGCAGGTGCATTTCGGCCTTGGCTTGCGGGGTCAGCATCGGTTTAAGCTGCGCCTGTTCGGGGGCGCCTTCGGCCAGCATCGTGGTCAGCAGTGTGCGCAGGGTGGCCCAAGTGTCGGGGCCTTCCTCCATCACCTCGTTCCAGAAGGGCACGTCGAACATGGGGGCGTCGAAGGGCAGCAGGCCTGCCTCCTCGACCGCTTGGACGTCGAGGATCATGTCGCCGATGGCCACGCCGCAGCGCGGATCGTCGCCGCCCACGGAAAACACCCCGTAGGGCAGGTTGTTCAGCGGAAAATCGGTATCCGGGTTGTTGGCCGAGGCCACCCAGGATTTCAGAAGGGTCATGTCAGTCCTTTCAATCAAGCGTCAGGGTCAGGCCATCGGTGCCGATATGCAGGGGGCCGGACCAGTGGCGGGCGGCTTCGGCCTGCCAGTTTTGTTCGGTGAAATTCGGATCGTCCACTGGGACGAGGTGATTGAGCGCCAGTTGCTTGACGCCAGCGTCACGGGCGATTTGCCCGGTTTGATGCGCGGGGGTGTGCGAGCGCAGCAGGTGTTGTTTCAGCCGGTCGTCGCCATTGCCGACGCGGGCGCAGAGCGCGTCGATGCCGACGGAGAGCATCGCCTCGTGGACCAGCAGGTCGGCATCGCGCGCGAAATCCACCATTTCCGGGATCGGGGCGGTGTCGCCGGACAGAACCACGCGGCGGGTGCCGGTGAAACGCAGGGCAAAGGATTCGTCGATCGGCGGGTGGGAATTGCGCATTGCATCCATGGTCAGCGGGCCGATTGCGCGGGTTCCGGCGGTCAGGGTTTCAATCTGCGCCAGCGCAGCCAAGTCCGGGCGGCCTTCGTCGCGGATGCGCAGGGCGATGTCATACTCCATCGAGGTCAGAAACCCCTGCCAATAGGCAGGCAGGCCGGTTGGCCCGATCACCGGCACGGGGCGCTTCAATCCGGCGGTCCACGCGGTGTGCAGCAGGGGGCCAAGTTCAAGATAGTGGTCCGAATGCAGGTGGGTGATGATGATCGCATCCAGATCGGTCAGGGCCACGCCCGCAACGCACAGGGCGCGGGTGACGCCCAGACCCGCATCGACCAGCACGGTCATGCCATCCATACGCAAAAGTGTGGACGTCGGCATGGGCGTGCCGGGGCGGATTGCGGGGCCGCCCTTGGTGCCAAGGAGGGTGACAGAATTCATGCGCGTTTCCTGAATGATCGGGGCCGTGCCATCAAGGCACAGCCTCTTGCCGATTGACATCGGTTACTTCTTGCCCGGCGTGCCGTCGAACTTCTTTTCGATCCCGTCCCAGCAGTCGATGTAATCGTCCTGAAGCGGCGCCTCTTGCGCGGCGAATTGCGTCAGGTGCTGAGGGAAGCGGGTTTCGAACATGAAGGACATGGTATTGTCGAGCTTTTCGGGCTGAAGATCGGCGTTGGACGCGCCTTCGAATGCGTTGTTGTCCGGCCCGTGGGGGATCATCATGTTATGCAGGCTGACACCGCCGGGCGCAAAACCTTGGGGTTTCGCATCGTATTGCCCATAGATGTTGCCCATCAATTCCGACATGATGTTCTTATGATACCACGGCGGGCGGAAGGTATCTTCGGCCACCATCCAGCGTTCGCGGAACAGGACAAAGTCGATATTGGCGGTGCCGGGCACGCCGGAAGGGGCGGTCAGAACCGTAAAGATCGACGGGTCGGGATGGTCGAACAGGATAGAGCCGACGGGGCAATAGGTGGTCAGGTCGTATTTCACCGGCGCGTAATTGCCATGCCACGCGACCACGTCCAGCGGCGATTGCCCGATGGTGGTCTGGTGGAACTGTCCGCACCATTTCACGGTGACGGTGGACGGGACCTCGCGGTCCTCGAACGCGGCAACGGGAGTTTTGAAATCGCGGCGGTTGGCCATGCAGTTCGCGCCAATCGGGCCACGGCCCGGCAGTTCGAATTTCTGGCCGTAGTTTTCGCAGACAAAGCCGCGCGCGGGGCCGTCCGGCACTTCGACCCGATACAGCAGACCGCGCGGGATGATGGCGATTTCCTGCGGTTCCAGATCAATGATTCCCAGTTCGGTGCAGAACCGCAAACGCCCTTCTTGCGGGACGATCAAAATTTCGGAATCGGCGGAAAAGAAATAGCTGTCCACCATGGATTCGGTAACCAGATAGATATGGGTTGCCATGCCAACCTGCGTGTTCACATCGCCCGCCGTGGTCATGGTCCGCATGCCCGTCATCCAGTTCAGCGGCTGGTCGGCATGGGGCATGGGATCCCAACGATATTGACCCAGCGAGATCACGTCCGGGTCCACGTTGGGCGCGGATTTCCAGTAAGGCAGGTCGATTTTCGTGTAGCGGTGCGAATGCTTGACCGAGGGGCGAATGCGGTAGCACCAAGTGCGTTCGTTCTGGTGGCTGGGCGCGGTGAACGCAGTGCCGGTCAGCTGTTCGCCATACAGGCCGTAATTGCATTTCTGCGGGCTGTTCATGCCTTGGGGCAGGGCACCGGGCAGTGCCTCTGTTTCGAAATCATTGCCGAAACCGGGCATATAGCCGGGGGTCGTGCCCTGCGGGGTGGGGGCTTGGGTAAATTCGTGCGGTTTGGGCTGGTCATTCATTATCGCATCCTCCCATGCAGTATTTGGTTGCATCGTTAATGGTTGATTTTGTAACCAACAAGCCGGAGGGACAAAAAAGATGAATCCAGAAGACTTCGATTTGGGCGGGTTCCTGCCCTACCTCCTGAACCAGGCGGCAGAGGAAAGCAGCCTGTCTTTTCAAAGGGTATACAAGGATCGCTACGGGATGCTGCGCACCGAATGGCGCGTGCTTTTCCACCTTGGCCTATACGGGCGCATGACCGCGTCCGAGATTGGAATGCGGTCGAAAATGCACAAGACCAAGATAAGCCGCGCGGTTTCCGCGCTGGAGGATCGCCGATTCCTGACCCGTGAGCGGGACACCGGCGACCGTCGGCAGGAATATCTGGAACTGACAAACGCAGGGCGCGCCGCCTATGACGACCTGCGCGAAGTGGCGCGCAAGCACGACGCGGTCTTGGTGGCCACGTTGAGCGACGAAGAGGAACAGACCCTGCGCACCGTGCTGCGGCGGCTGGCCAAGATGGACCCGGCTTAGAACGTCACCTCGACACCGGGCAGGTTCAGCGCCTTCACAAGGTCGCGCAACTCCTGCCGCGCGGCGACGTTGGAGATGTTCAGCCCCTTCACCCCGATGTCTTTCAAATCCAGCAGGGTCAGGCCACGCGGGAACAGTTCGCGGAAGATCACACGTTCGTTGAACCCCGGCGCGACGCGGAAACCGATGCGTTTCGAAAGCATATCGAGCGCGTTTTCCATCTTTTGCTTGTTGACCATCTGTTGCGCCCCCATCCGGTTGCGCAGCACGATCCAGTCGATCGGTTTCAGCCCGGCCTGCGCGCGCAATTGCCGCGCTGACCAGACCATTTCGGAATAAACCGAGGGGCCAAGGATTTTCATGCCGTCGCTGTCCACGCGCGCCAGCAGGTCGAAGTCGATGAAACTGTCGTTCAGCGGTGTGATCAGCGTGTCGGCAAGGCTGTGCGCCACTTGGGAAAGCCGTGTGTGCGATCCGGGGCAGTCGATCAGGATGAAATCGCTGTCCGGCTCCAGCGCGGCAACGGCGGCGGACAGGCGGCGGTCGTAGATATTCTCGCCCGGTTGCAGGCTGGCTTGATCCACCTCGGGCAGGTCACGGTAATTCGGTGTGGGAAGGTCCAGCCCCGAAACCTCCAGAAACTTGCGGCGGTTTTCGACATAGCGGCCAAAGGTTTTTTGCCGCAGGTCCAGATCCAGCACGCCAACCCGGTGACCCATGCGCGACAGGGCCGTGGCCACGTGCATCGACACGGTGGATTTCCCCGCGCCGCCCTTTTCATTTCCGACGACAATAATATGCGCCATTCTTGTCCCCTATCGCTGCCGCTTTTGGCTGCTTTGGCTCAGGCTATGGTGCCTGCGCCCCTTTGCAAAGAGTTGTTCACCCATCCGGTTGGCTTCATTGGCATGTGTTGCACGAATATGGAAGTGCGATCTGTCCGGGGCGGGTTAGGGCATGTCTGGCAGAAGCGCGCGGATCGCATCCGGCGGCAGGGTGCCGTTCAGCCGGTCGGAGCTTTCGACCGTGCCGCAAAGCCGGTCGATCGCGGTGGCCATGATGTTTGCCTGTGTATTGTCCATCTCCTCCATCCGGCGCGGAGAAGGGGGGCGGCCACGCGATTTCGATGTGGTCAGGGACGACATCTCTTGCTGGTTCAACCAACGGGTCATCAGTGCGTTTCCTGCCGCGTAACGCTGTTCCAGCTGGTCCATTTCGTCCTGGTTGAACCCGTTGAACGGCTTGTCCGGCAGGTCCTTGAATGCATCCAGCACGGCCAGTGACCAGCTTTGCCGCTGCGCATCAGAAAGATCGCCGACCTGATGCGCGATGCGGTTTGCCAGCAGCACGCCCAATTCGCCCAATGACGGGTTCGCATGGCCGACGGTGAAATCGGTGTCATCGGGAAACCGGTCGCGCAGGCCAAGTTTTGTCATCAGGTGTTCCGGCATAGAGACGGCGCGATCAGGCAGGGGGTAGACGCCGACGCGCAGATCAAAGCCCGCCGTCTTGATCGTTTGCAGGCAGGCGGCCCAGTTTTCGCGGTCATCCAGGATGTTGTCCATCGGCGCGGTCAAATCTATCCGTTTGCGAAGCCGCTTGCTGCGCTGGGCAACCGACGAATTGATGCGGTCAATCTGGTTGCGCACATAGATTACAGCGCAAATCCGGAACCCGCGATTCCTGAACAGGGCCGCGCAGCGCCGCATATGGCCCTGCGCCGCGAAGGTCGAAAATTTTTCGGCCGAAATCAGGATGTCGCTGTCTTGCCCGATTAGCCATTTTGCAAAGCCATGCCTGGCTTCCGCGCCATCGGCGGGCAATTCCGCCGCAGGCAGGCACAGAGCATTGGCCAGGCGTGGCGCATTGCCGGTGGCACCCACATGGGCGGTGGGCACGGCGATACCTGCGGTCGCCAGCGTTGCGTCATGCGCGGCGACCCATGCCTGGATGGCAGAACTGCCGGTCTTGTTCGCCCCCATGTGCAGGTATGCTGTGCGCGTCATCGTTGGCCCTTCGTGGTATGGTTGAAGGTGTAATCCGCGTTTGGTTGCGTTGACAAGCACCGGAAATGCAAACGCCGCCCCAAGGGGCGGCGCTGCGTCGTCGATATACGGGGGGGTGGGATCAGAAACCCAGGCCGGCGTATTTGTTCTTGAACTTCGACACACGGCCGCCAGCGTCCATCAGGCGCGAGGTGCCGCCATTCCATGCCGGGTGCACGGTGGGGTCGATATCCAGCGACATGGTGTCGCCTTCCTTGCCCCAGGTCGAACGCATCTTGATGATGGTGCCATCGGTCATTTTCACGTCGATGAAGTGGTAATCGGGATGGATATCCGCTTTCATGACAGGGCTCCTTACGCTTCTGCGCCCGAACGGGGCTTATAGTTGGTGACTTCTGCGATACGTGCGGATTTACCGCGACGTGCGCGAAGGTAATACAGTTTCGAGCGGCGAACGCGGCCACGGCGCACGACTTCGATGCTGTCGATATTGGTCGAATGCAGGGGGAACACACGTTCCACGCCTTCACCGAAGGAAATCTTGCGAACGGTGAACGAGCCGGCAATGCCTGCGCCGTTCTTGCGGCTGATGCAAACGCCTTCGTAGTTCTGAACGCGGGTGCGGGTGCCTTCGGTCACTTTGTAACCGACGCGAATGGTGTCGCCGGCTTTGAAATCGGGAATTTTCTTCCCGAGGGCGGCAACTTGTTCCGCCTCGATCTGTGCGATCAGGTCCATCTGATACACTCCTATGCTGCTTGCGGTTCGTCCCGCAAAGTTTTCCGCGCCCCAGAGCTCTTGGTCTTCTTCCGGGTCCCGCTGTTGCAGCCCGCCAGAGATCGTTGCGACTTTTCCTTTATATCTGCCCCGCGTCCCACCCATGCGCCGAAGAAAGTGCGGGCAATGGAAATAGCAAAACAGGCCCGATGGGCGATTCCGCCCCGGACGCGCGGTGTATAGGGTGGAAGATGCAGTGTGGCAAGGGGGTTCCATTGCCACGGGCGTGATCGGAGGGCACTGGCCCTCCGGTGGTCCCGAACGTGTCCGGGCTTTGGCCGGACGGGGCCGGGACCGCTCTTGTTCCCCTTGTTAGGTATTACGCGCTTTCGGGATCGATTCCGTATTTTGCGCAATAGGCGGCCCACAGGTCGGGGCGGCGCTGCTTGGTGATTTCCTGCGCCATGTCCTTGCGCCATTCGGCGATCTTGCCATGGTGGCCAGACATCAGGATTTCGGGGATGGGCAGGCCGCGCCATGTGGCGGGGCGGGTGTATTGCGGGTGTTCCAGCAGGTGGTCGGAAAAGCTTTCTTCCTCGGTCGAGGCGTCGTTGCCCAGAACGCCCGGAAGCAGCCGCACGGTGGCGTCGATCAGTGCCTGCGCGGCCAGTTCCCCGCCGGTCATGACGAAATCGCCCAGGCTGACCTCCATCATATCGTAATGGTCGATCACCCTTTGATCCAGACCCTCGAACCGGCCACAGACAAGGATCACCCCGTCCGTCACCGCCAGTTCTTGCGCCATCTGCTGGTCCAGCTTACGGCCACGCGGCGACAGGTAGATCACGCGGCCCAGCCCCTTCGCATCCTCCAGCGCGTCGTCCAGCGCAGCGGACATCACATCAGGACGCAGCACCATGCCCGCGCCGCCACCGGCGGGTGTGTCATCGACATTGCGGTGCCGCCCTTGGCCATAGTCGCGCAGGTCATAGGTTTTCAGTTGCCACTTGCCTTCGTCCAGCGCCTTGCCGGTCAGCGATTCCCCAAGGATGCCGGGGAACGCCTGCGGCAAAAGGGTGATCACACGCGCTGTCCATGCCTTGGCCAGATCGGGGCGGTCGGTCATCAGCTCGCGCGGTTTCAGCGTGGGGCGTACGGCGATGCGCCCGTGGCTGCGGGCGGGTTTGGCGGGTTGGTCGGGCGTGTCATTCATGGTGTTGATCTAGCCATCTTCCGGCCCGTTGGAAAGGGGCGCAGCGCGCAGCAGGGCCTGTTTTGCCGCGCGGCGGCGGGCGCGGTCGGGTTCCGTGCGGTTTATGTGCAGCAATTGCGGCAGCAGATCCGGCGCGGGGCGGGTGTTGCGGGGCGGTTCGGGGCGCAGCCCATCCAGCGGGATTTGGGCAAGCGCCAGCAGCGGGGCGGCGGGGCCAAGCGGTTGGTTGGATTTTAACGGGATCAGCGTCAGCGGCAGGCCGGTTTGTGCGGCAATGCCCTGCGCCACACAGGTCAGGTCCACCGGCCCGATCCGTGCCGCGAAGTCGGTGTAATCCTCGGTCATCGACGATGATTTCACATGCTCCCAATACGCAGATTCCAGCCACTCTGCACCGTCCCGGACGCCGTAGGCCAGCCGCAGGTCCGGTGCCTTGCGGTGGCGGTGAAACGCGGCAGCCAATTCGCCAATCAGGGGCGCGGTGGCGGAATAGTCGTCGATCCCCGCGCGCCCCGGCATATGGCCTGACAGTTCTTCGGCCGACAGGATCAGCGCGCGGCGTCGCACATGGGTAAGGCTTTGCGCCAGGTCGTCGGCGCGGCGCGCGAATTTCGCCAGGGTGATCGGATCGCGCCAGGTGGAATAGCCGCGCGCGGCGGATATCAGCGCGTCCATCCGGCCTTTCAGAACCACCACCGCATGGGGTTTAAGCGCCGCCCGGTGTCCTTTCAAAAACCGCTGCACGGTCGAGGTTCCGGTCTTGTGGAACCCGGCGTGGATCACGATCGGGTGGCTCATTCGTCCTGCCGCAGCATCACCGTGCGTTTCAGATCGTGCAGGTCCGCGCGGGGGATGTCGCGCGCGTTCAGCTGGCGCAATTCTTCAAGCTTGTGCGGGGGCAGGGATTTGTTGCTGGGCGGTTCAGGCTGGATCGCGCGGCGCATCTGCTGCGACGCACCGACCAGATCCAGCAGCGGGTCCAGCGGGCCAAGCGGCCCGTTTGCGTGATCCTCCAGCCGCCAGTGGTGCAGCATCGCACCCTCGGGTAGGGAATCGCGGACCGCTTCGGCATCGGCGGTCAGATCGGTCGTCGCGGCCATGCGCGCGGTGAATGCATCGCGCGTTTCGACCGACCGCGTCGCGCGGATGTTCTGCGCATGGGCGGATCGCATCCACGGCCCCGCCTCGCGGGTCGAGAAACAGAAATCCAGCGCGATACCGGGGAACATTTCCTGCGCGATTTCGGCCCATGTTGCCAGCAGGGCGGGGGCCGCATCATAACGCAGCAGCCGGTGTCGCCCCGGCATATGGCCGGCCAGATCCTCGGCCGAGATCAGGGTGGGGCGGGTATCATCGCGGTCCAGCCCGGCCATCCAGTCGGCCAACTCGAACTGATACAGAGACATTTCCAATGGTTCGCGCCGGATTGACCAGGCCCGCGCTGCCTCGCAAATGGCGCGGATGCGTCCGCGCATATAGATGCTGAATTCGCTTTCGATCAGGGCGCGATTACTGCGCAGCATCATCTGCACGCTGGTGGTTCCGCTTTTGTGGAACCCTGCGTGGACGATCATCCGCATGGCTTAGAAATATCCCTCGGGCGGGTCGGCGATGATGCGCCCTGCGGTCAGGTCCACGGTGGGCACGATGGCCATGGTGAAAGGCAGCAAAACGGTGCTTTTCAGGTTCGGCCCGTGGATTTCCAAAAGGTCGCCCGCGCCGTGGTTCTGCACCGATTTGACATGGCCCAGAACATTGCCGCCGGTATCGCGCACCTCTAGCCCGATCAGGTCGGCATGGTAATATTCATCATCGGGAAGCGAGGGCAGGCGGCCCCGCGGCACGAACAATTGAACGCCTTTCAGGGCATCGGCATCTTCCTTGGTGCGCACATCCGACAGGCGCGCGGCCATGCCGTTTTGCAACTTGCGCACCACGCGAACGGTGATTTCGCGCCCGTCCTCGGTTTGCAGGGGCGAATATTCCTCGATCGCTTCGGGATCGGCGGTGAAGCTTTTGATGCGCGCCTCGCCATTGACGCCAAACGCGCCCGAGATCACACCCACGCAGATCAGATCGCTCATTCGTTCAGCCCTTTCGCACCAATGCACACCCCGTCTTGTATTGCGCCGCCCGCCGCCTCGCAAGCGTCGGCCTGACGGTTGCGTTCAGACAACAGCCCTGCCGCGAAGGCGATCAGCACAAAGGTGGCCAGACGAGCAAGGCGAAAGAACGGGGCAATGAGGATACGGGGGAGCATGGGCTGCCTTTTAGAGGTTAAGTGTTCCATCCCGGATGAT
>DFBX01000099.1 GCA_002366795.1 Rhodobacteraceae bacterium UBA3069
TCATAGCCCCAAGCTCAGGCAGGCAAACCCTGAAACGCGCAGCGCCCCGCCGGTCAGGGCGGGGCGCATCGTTGCATCACGTCGTTCAGATTGGATCAGTGACCCAGAATTTGGCTTAGGAACAGCTTGGTGCGTTCGCTCTGCGGGTTGTTGAAGAACTCTTCCGGCTCGTTCTGTTCGACGATCTGGCCCTGGTCCATAAAGATCACGCGGTTGGCAACCTGGCGGGCAAAGCCCATCTCGTGCGTGACGCAAAGCATGGTCATGCCTTCCTCGGCCAGCTCGATCATAGTGTCCAGCACCTCTTTGATCATCTCGGGATCAAGCGCCGAGGTGGGTTCATCGAACAGCATGATACGCGGCTTCATGCAGAGCGAGCGGGCAATCGCCACACGCTGCTGCTGACCGCCCGAAAGCTGGCCGGGGTATTTATCGGCCTGTTCGGGGATCTTCACCTTTTCAAGGAAATGCATCGCCGTTTCTTCGGCTTCCTTCTTGGGAATCTTCCGAACCCAGATCGGGGCCAGCGTGCAGTTTTCCAGAATCGTCTGATGTGGGAACAGGTTGAAGTGCTGAAAGCACATGCCAACCTCGGACCGGATCTTGTCGATGTTCTTCAGATCGTTGGACAGTTCAGTGCCGTCCACAACGATGCGGCCCTGCTGGTGTTCCTCCAGGGCGTTGATACAGCGAATCAGGGTGGATTTGCCCGACCCCGAAGGGCCGGCAATCACGATCCGCTCGCCGCGGTGCACGGTCAGGTCGATATCGCGCAGCACGTGGAACTGGCCATACCATTTGTTCATGTTTGTGATTTCAATGGCGACCTCGTCCGAGACTTTCATCTGGGAGCGGTCAACCGAACGGTCGAGTGCAAGATCAGACATGGGTGTGATCCTTTCTTAACGGTGGCCAGTCTGAAGCTTGCGCTCCAGATACATGGAATAGCGGGACATGCCGAAGCAGACGACGAAAAACAGGAAGGCGATGAAGCCATACAGCTCCCATACGATCCCGTTCCAGTCAGCATCGGCACGAATGGCGTTGGACAGGCCCAGCGGGTCCAGCAGGCCAATGATCGACACCAGCGTGGTGTCCTTGAACAGGCCAATGAAGGTGGACACGATACCGGGGATCGAGATTTTGAGCGCCTGCGGCATGATCACAAGTCGCTGCGACTGCCAGTAATCAAGGCCAAGACTGTCGGCCCCTTCATACTGGCCCTTGGGCAGCGCGGCGAGGCCACCGCGGATCACCTCGGCCATATAGGCCGACGCGAACAGGGTCGCCATGATGATAACGCGCAGGATGATGTCGAAACTCGTACCCGGCGGCAGAAAGATGTTCAGCAGGGTCGAGGCCACGAACAACAGCGTGATCAGCGGCACCCCGCGGATGAACTCGATAAAGCCGACGCAGATCGCCTTGACCAGCGGCAGGTCGGACTGGCGGCCAAGCGCCAGCACGATGCCCAGCGGAAGCGAGCCTGCAATGGCCACCACGCCGATTGTCACCGACAACATGAAGCCGCCGAACTTGCGTGATTCAACGGGTTCGATACCAAGGGGCAGGATCGACGACAGCGCCTCGCTGACCGGCCCCATCACGAACAGCCACCAGACCAACGCTGCAACCACCGCAGCGATGATCGCGGCCAGCGCACCGGCGGCAGTATCGACGGCCTTGTAGACAAAATAGGCGAGAACAAAGCCCGCAATGACGGCCAGCGGTGTCCAGATCGTTCCGCCCCAAAGCAGCCAGGGCATGATGAACGCGGAAATGGCCGAGAACCAGATCAGCTTGCGCGGCACCTTGTCGGAAAACAGCACCGGGGCCAGCGCCACCGCCAGAAGGACCAGCGCCAAGATTGGGCGCCAATAGGATTCGGGGGGGTAGAAGCCGAACAAAAGCTGGATCCAGCGATCACGGATCACGCCCCAGCAGGCACCGCCGAAATGACCTTCGCGGCCTAGGCCAGCCAGAATTTCGCGGCATTCGCCAAGCGATTCCGCCTGCCAAGTCGGCGAGATGAGCCAAGGCAGGATGATAGATCCGACCAAGTAGATAAAGGCCATTGCCGCAATCGTCAGGAGCGAGTTGAACCAGCCCGAAAACAGGTTCTCGCGCATCCAGCCGACCACGCCGACAGAAGTGCCGGGTGGTGCCTTTTGCGGCAGCATGGTGTCACGGACGAAGGCGACGGTATGGGAATGCAGATCGCTCATGTTACCTCTCCACCAGTTTGACGCGGTTGTTGTACCAGTTCATCACCAGCGAAATGCTGAGAGAGATAAGCAGGTAGATCAGCATGCCCAGCATGACCGTCTCAAGCTCGCGGCCGGTCTGGTTCATGGTGATCCCCATCAGCGTGCCAGTGATATCCATATAGCCCACCGCAATCGCCAGCGACGAGTTCTTCGTCAGGTTCAGGTATTGCGAGATCAGCGGCGGAATGATGATGCGCAGCGCCTGCGGCAGGATCACAAGGTTCATGATCCGCTTGGGACGCAGGCCCAATGCCGCGGCGGCCTCGGTCTGGCCCTTGGAAATGGCCAGGATACCGGCACGCACGATTTCCGAGATGAAGGCGGCTGTATACAGCGACAGGGCCAGCCACAGGGCAATCAACGAGTTGCGCATATGCGTGCCGCCCTGGAAGTTGAACCCCTTCAGCGCGGGATAGCCAAGGTGGAACCCCAGCAGAACCAGAACCGCCAGCAGCGGAACGAAAACCACGCCCAAGCGAAAATGCCAGACGGTCGGGCGGACGCCCGTCGCCTCTTGGACGGCATCGGCGTTGCGCTTGATCCGGGCCGAAGCCCAAAGCCCGGCCAGCAGCACCGCAACAAGCGCCAACAGGTCCAGCGACACGTCGAACCGCATCGCACTGGCGCCGAACAGGTGAATATCGCCCAAGCTGCGCGAGAAAAGCGCCTCGGGGATGTAGAAACCGCGATTGGTAAAGGCGACACTGTCGAACAGCGCCATAGACGCCTGTGGATCAGCACCCCGGAAATCGCGTGGTTGTGGCAATGTCTCAATGATGATCGCCATGATCAGCACGATCCACAGCAGCACCGGCACGTTGCGGAACATTTCCACGTAAACCGTCATGATGCGCGAGATCAGCCAGTTTTTCGACAGGCGCAGCACACCGATGGTGACGCCCAGAACCGTGGCCGCAGCGCAGCCCATCACAGCAACAAGCAGCGTGTTCAGCAGCCCGACAAAGGCGGCACGCAAATGGCTGTTCTGGTTGTCGTAATCCACCAGACGCTGGTTGATGTCATAGCCCGCAGGTTCTGCCAAAAAGCCAAAGGACGGCTCTTTTCCTAGGTCTGCAAGGTTCTGCGCCGTGTTGGAAATAAGCCAGCCGATCAGAATAAGGAAGCCGATCAAGGCGGCAATCTGGAAGGTGATCGAGCGATATCGCGTGTCGTAGATCAGCTGCGACACGCGGAACGACGCCTTGGGAGGGTCGGTTACAATCGTCATGCAGAGGTTCCCCGTCTAACGGTTCTGGGTGTAATCCCCCGGCGTCATTGTCGCGCCACGAACCGAGTTGTTATGCTTGGATAAAGCGTGAAGGGCGCGGAATGAACCGCGCCCTTCTGCCGTCCCGCCTTAGCGGAAGGGCGGAGAGTAAAGCAGACCGCCATCGGTCCACTGAGCGTTCAGGCCACGGGCCAGACCGATCGAGGTGTTCTCGCCGATAGTCTTTTCGAACAGTTCGCCGTAGTTGCCGCCCGCCATGATGGCGTTCTTGGCCCAGTCAGCCGACACACCCAGCATTTCGCCAAGGTTGCCTTCGGTGCCCAGGATACGGTTCACTTCGGGGTTGTTGGTGCCTTCGGACAGCTCGGCGATATTGGCCGAGGTGATGCCCAGCTCTTCGGCTGCGATCAGTGCGTTCAGCGTCCAGCGAACCACGTCACCCCATTCGTTGTCGCCATGGCGCACGAGCGGGCCCAGCGGCTCTTTCGAAATGATTTCCGGCAGGACCACGTGGTCGCTGGGGTTTTCGAACGAAGCGCGGGTCGCGGCAAGGCCGGATGCGTCGGTCGTGTAGGTGTCGCATGCACCGGCCAGGTATTGCTGCTGGCCTTCGGCATTGGTTTCGATCGGAACGGGTTCGTAGCTGATGTTGTTCTTGCGGAAGAAGTCCGCCAGGTTCAGCTCGGTCGTGGTGCCGGTCTGGATGCAAACGGTCGCGCCGTCCAGTTCCTTGGCAGAGCTGACGCCCAGTGCCTTGGGAACCATGAAGCCCTGACCATCGTAGTAGTTCACGCCGACAAAATCGAACTTGAGATCGACATCGCGCGAGAAGGTCCAAGTGGTGTTACGGGCCAGCATGTCCACTTCGCCGGATGCCAGCGCGGTGAAACGGGTCTTGCCGGTGGTCGGCACGAATTCGACGGCTTGCGGATCGCCCAGCACGGCCGCGGCGACGGCACGGCAGACGCCGACATCGAAGCCTTCCCAGTTGCCGTTCGCATCAGGTGCCGCAAAGCCCACCAAACCGGTGGTCACGCCGCAGTTCAGTTTGCCGCGTGCTTTCACGTCATCGAGCGTCCCGGCTGCTGCTGCGCCGGCGGCAAGGCCGGCCACGGTCAGTGCGCCAAGAAATACGGATTTTTTCATGTTTACCTCTTCCTGATTTTCCACCCTTTCGCAGGGCGGTTCATTCGGTCACTTTTGGGACCGAGGGCGAAACTTGAGAAGGGTCTCCCCCCCCTAAGTGCAGAGAGTGTGCGGGAATTGATTATTGATCGTCAAGTCAAGGATCGGCTTTCATGATGAATTTTCCAGCATTTACCCAAGGGAACCGAGAGGTTAACGCCCGTTTTTCGAGCGTCATGACAGGGCATAGAACCGTTTTGCGTGAATGAACGCCTGTTTCTTGAGCGCCGCTTGCGCGGTGGCTTCCTCGTCCTCACCCCATTGTTCCTCTTGCCAGGTCTCGTCCAGCCGCGACAGCGCCCATGCCTCTTCGGGGCTCAGGCGGTCATGTGCGGTGGCGAATCCAAGGATCAGCGAGCCGGACATGCCGACCAGATCATGAAACGCGGCAAGCCGGAACGCATCCAGTTCAGCCACCCGCGCCGACAACCGCGCCAGCGCGTCGGGGTCTTGCGGCACGAACATGACGCCCGCTGCGGGGATCAGTCGCACCTGCAGCGCCTCTTCGGCCCAATCCAGCAGCGGATCCCATGCCGCCGCCTGCCGCTGCACCAGTTCGACAGGGGATTCGGCGCGATAGCAAAGCAGGTCGGTCGCCCCGTATTCGGCCAGCAGCCCGGCCACCTCGGCGTGCTGGGTAGCGACCTTGTCGATCGCCGCATTGGCCGAACGGGTGACCGGCATGCCGTTCGGGTCGATCACCCCGTCCTGCGCATCCCATTCCTGCGCCACGGCCCCTGCCATGAGGCGGGTCGGCAGGATCAGGGGCGTCTTGGCGGGGGTTTTCACCGCACGCCCGTCCAGCATGACGGTGAACCCGTCAGGGGTCTGTTCGACCGATGCTTCTTTCCAGAACCTTTTGGCGGCCCATCCGCTCATGTCGTCTCTCCCAATATTCTGTCTATGGCGGCGGGCAGCGCCGCGAAATCGTCGATCACCTGCGCCGCGCCGGTCAGGGTGGCGGGCGCGTGATAGCCCCAGCCGACCCCGACAAAGGGTACGCCCGCGGCCTGTGCCATTTCCATGTCGAACCGCGTGTCCCCGACCATGACCGCATTCAGGGGCGCAATCCCCAGGCCCGACAGCGCGGCATGGATCATCGCGGGATGCGGCTTTGACGGGTGGAAATCGGCCACCTGCTGCGTGACGAACATATGGCCCAGCCCGTGACTGTCCAAAAGCGCATCCAGCCCGCGTTTCGACTTGCCCGTGGCGATGCCCAGCAGGGTTTCGGGCTGGGCATGAAGCGTTTCGATCGCCTCCAACGCGCCCGGATAGAGCGGGCTGGACCCTGCCCCGTTCTGCTTGCGCAGGGCCGCATAGCTTTCCTTGTAGGTCTCGACCATACGTGTGCGGACAGGCTCGGGTTGCGCTGGCGCAAGCTCCGCCATTGCCATGGGAAGGCTAAGGCCAACGATTGACAGCACGGTCGCCCGGTCTGGCAGGTTCAGCCCCTCGCCGGCAAAAGCCGCCTGCATCGAGGACATGATATCCCCCTGGCTGTCCACCAATGTGCCGTCCACGTCGAAAATGACCAGTCTCAGGCTCAAGGGAAGAGCACCTCGAACGGATCCTCCGGCGCGTCGGACGGCTGCCACTGGAACGTGTCCCAAGTGCGCTGCATATGTTCGGGCAAGGGCGCGGTCAGGGTCAGCATCGCCTTGGTTACGGGGTGTTCGATCTTCAGCGTGCGGGCATGCAGGTGCAGCTTGCGGCTGATGTCGCCGCCCAGTTGCGCCCCCCAGCCGTCGCCAAGGTTTTCCTGCCCTGACCCGCCGTATTTGCCATCGCCCACGATCGGGTGGCCAATTTCGGCCATATGGGCACGCAGCTGGTGGGTGCGGCCGGTGATCGGGGTCAGGGCCAGCCAGGCACAACGCTGGCCTGCGGTTTCCAGAACGGCGTAATCGGTATGGGCGCGCTTGGCGCCTTCGGTGCTGGCGACCTCGGCGGGGTGGACGCAGTGCATCTTTTCACCCTCGCCGCCCTTGCCATGGCCCAGTGCCTTGACCAGCCCGTATTTGACCGACCCCAGCTTGGGCGCGGGCACACCTGCCACCACGGCCCAGTAAATCTTGCGCGTCTCGCGGTGGCGGAAGGCGGCGGTCAGGCCCTTGGCGGCCTCGCGCGTACGGGCCAGCAGCAAAACGCCCGCGGTGTCCTTGTCCAGCCGATGCACCAGCCGCGGCTTTTCATCCAGGCCAAACCGCAGCGCATCCGACAGGCTATCCACATGGCGGGTCTGTTTGCTGCCGCCCTGCACCGGCAGGCCCGGCGGTTTGTTCAGCGCGATGATGTGATCGTCGCGATAGATCACACAGGACTGGATCATCTTGGCATCGGCGGCCGAGATATCGGTGCGCAACTGTTTCTTTTCCTCTCCGGGGGACGGCAGCGGCGGCAGGCGCACGGCTTGCCCCTCCTCCACACGAGAGTTCGCCTTGACCCGCGCGCCATCCACGCGGATCTCGCCCTTGCGGCACATTTTCTCGATCCGCACTTGGGAAATATGCGGATATATGCGGCGCAGCCAGCGGTCCAACCGCTGATCGCCCTCGCCTGCGCCGATGGTAATGGTTTGAACGCCGATCATTGGAACATCCCCCGTGCCAGCATCAAGCCGGCGAAAAGTGCAGCAAGCGACAGGATAACCGAGGCGCCCACGTAAAGTGCCGCCAGCCCGACCTGACCGCGTTCATATATGGTGACCGCATCCAGCGAAAAAGCGGAAAACGTGGTGAACCCGCCCAGTATCCCTGTCATCAACAAGGGTGCAAGCCGCGTTGCATCCTTCTGCGCCAGCACCACCACCAAGGCCCCCATCAGGAAAGAGCCGAAGATGTTTACAACCAGTGTGCCGAACGGAAAACCCGGCCCCACGAGGCGCATCACGCCCACGTTGGTCAGGTAACGGGCCGAGGCCCCAATCGCGCCGCCAAGCGCCACTTGTGCGAGGGATGTCATCATGCCCACGCCATGCCTTCGCCCCACGCCGGAGTCAAGCAAAGCGCGGGTTTGCACGCTTTACGCATCATCCCCTAGTGCTCCAAGTCTGACACAT
>DFBX01000119.1 GCA_002366795.1 Rhodobacteraceae bacterium UBA3069
AACACATTGTTTTTCAACAGAATCCGCCGACTGCCGACTTTCGCCGCGGGTGCCTTCGTATCTGTTCAACCGCTTCGATCAGGGCTTTCGGCCCAGGATTTCTTCATGTGTCGCCGTGTCGGTCTGTTACCTTGACCTTTGTCAAGGCAGGGATAGGGCACGCCACATAGCTTTGGCGCAGGCGCGTTTGCCCCCAGGAATTTGACAATACCGCTGATCGAAATGAGGAGCGTGCAATAGAGCTTATCAAACATACAAAGGGCGCTATCTGGACTGTGGACTATCCGGTTCACCACTCCGGTCTCGACTTCAGTGCGCGGATGACGGTGGTTCGGCTGGAAGATGGCAGGCTGCTGCTGCAATCTCCCTGTGAAATCGACGAGTGTTCTGCAAGGCAGCTTTGTGCGTCAGGCACGCCTGCGTCCATCATCGCGCATGGCCAGAACATTGATCGCGATGCCGTCGCCGTCGCGCGACAGGCATGGAAATGGCCATTGTCGTGGTCGAGTTAGGCAAACATGCATAGGCCCGGAAAAACCGTTTCGTTCTGGTCCGCGGTGTCGATGGGCATCGGGGCCATGGTCGGTGCGGGGATATTCGCCCTGCTGGGCCAGTCTGGCGCCATCGCCGGCAGCGCCGTCTGGATTTCGTTCGTGATCGGCGGGGTCATTGCGCTTCTGAGCGGGTATTCGATTGGCCGCCTTGGCGCGCGTTACCCTTCGGCGGGCGGTCTTGTCGAATACATGGTGCAGGCTTTCGGCGTCGGGCGCTTTTCCGGAACGATGAGCGTCATGCTCTACATAGGATCGCTTGTCGCGGTGTCGCTGGTCGCGCGAACGTTCGGTTCTTACGCGCATGCGCTTTTGCCGGATGGTGCCCCTGACTGGATGACCGAGGTCTTTGCCGCAGCAATTGTGATGACCTTCATGCTGATCAATCTGAACGGCGCGCGTGCTATGGCGCGGGTCGAGAACCTTGTCGTTCTGGTCAAGATGTCGGTTCTTGTCAGTTTCGCAACGATCGGGATGCTGTTCATTTCACCCGACTACTTGGCCCCGGCAACTTATCCGCCGGTGTCCACAATATTCTACAGCGTTGCGGTCACGTTCTTTGCGTATGAGGGGTTTCGCATCGTCAGCAATGCCGCTGAGGATATGCCAGACCCGGTGCGCACCCTTCCCAAGGCGATCATGACGGCCATCTTGGTCGTGATGGTCGTGTACGTGGCCATCGCGATAAGCGTGTTCGGGAACTTGCCGCCTGACCGCGTCATTGCTGCACAGGATTTCGCCCTGGCCGAAGCGGCAAGGCCCATCTTGGGTCAGGCGGGTTTTCAGATCGTCGCCGTCGCGGCCTTGTTCGCGACGGCGTCGGCGATCAATGCAAGCCTGTATTCGGTCACCAATGTGACCTACAGGCTGGCAACGCTTGGCGAACTTCCGCGGGCATTTGGCAAGCCGATCGCGCACAGCAGGCAAGGGCTGGTGATCAGCTCTTTTCTTATCATTCTACTCGTGGTGTTCTTCGATCTTGGCCAGATTGCTGCCATCGGCGCGCTGTCGATGCTGATCATTCACCTGACGGTACATCTTGGCCACCTCCGCTTGCTGCATGAGACGCGGGCAAGGCGGTCCCTCATCATCCTTGCAATCATTGCGAATGCGGCGACCATAGGGTTGGGCGCTTATCACACTGGCAGGACCTCTCCACTGCTGTTGCTTTGGATTGGTGCTTTTTTCGCGCTCGCCTTCGTAACGGAGATTCTGTTGCATGGTCTGACCGAACGGTCTGTCAAAACGCGTTGTAGCGGATCTGCCGATGCCAACTGCCAAGAAGAAGAACGAGAAAACGAATTGCAGCGGAGGACGCCGAAATGAACCGGAAAGCAATACGCCATCCCGGTCACGAACACTCGGTTCCATGGTTCTGGCCCATGGCCGCGACCATCGAGTTCGAGCAGAAAGGCCTGGACCTGTTCGTGGACAACATGAGGTTCATCGAAAACGCCGCGAAACTCGAAGCGCCGCCCGACCCTGAATGGGCGACCGAAAACCGTGTGATCGCCGAACTGGACACGATGCGGCTGCGGGACTTTTCACAAGGTGACGATGCCTTGGCCCATCTGCCGGTCCTGATCGATGCGCCTTATGCCGGGCATGCCTCGACCATTGCGGATTTCGCCAAGGGGCAGAGCTTGGTCGAAACCCTGATGGCGGCCGGTTTGCCACGCGTTGTCCTGACGGACTGGAAAAGCGCAACACCGCAGATGCGTGAGTACGATATCGACAAGTACCTAGCGGATATAGATGCGGCCGTCACAGCCCTTGGCGGTCGGGTGCGCCCATAGATACCGATGCGGGCGATGGCCCCATCAAGAACATGGCGCATGAGATACGGATGGCCATTTACGAGGAAATGGTCGCGTCCGGTGGCGGCAGGATGCGGGGCCAATAGATGTTGGCCGGATGGAAGGACATGCATCCGGGAGAGCAGCATCTTGGCAAGTTCATCGACCTGTATGAACATATCGAGGACCGCAATTATGTCGCGCGAACCGAACAGTCCGAACGATGGTACGAGAACCCGATCGACCTTCCCGGCGCGTATTACCTTCAAGCGATCCGGTCGCTTTTCAAAGACAACCTTTTTGCCAAGGGCGAGTTTTTCGCGTGTGGACAAACGCTTTCGCTCAGGACCGTGACCTGCCCGCTGTTTCTTTTGGCCGGTAAAGACGATGACTTAACGACGAAAGAGCAGGTCTTTGCAGCTGAAAGGCTTGTCGGAACGCCACCGGCACAGGTTCAAAAGCGTTTGGTGCCGGGCGGGCATATCGGCCTTTTCATGGGAAAGAAGACGCTGGAAAATGCCTGGCCGGAAATCGGCGCATGGATCGCCAAGGTGGGCCGCGTCGGGGAAGACACGGGTTGATCGTTGATTGAAACGGTTGTCCCGGCGGGGCGTTTGCATGTCCGGCGACCGGCCAAGCCAGCACCGGTGATTACCGCACTGATCGGCTTGGTGCGCGGGTATGGCATCAGCGAATTGGGAAAGGACGCACCGGTCTGCTGGCCGTCAGGTGGCCGTGATGTCGCAAGCGATCAAACGCACCACCCGTGCGCGTTTATTTCGTGAACGGATTTCCGCTTCTTTCAGCGCCTGCCTTGCCAGTTTCAGACGCGTGAGCGCACGGTCGCGCCGTTCACAAAGCTGTCTCACGCGCGATCCCGGATCACCAATCAGCATCGTTTTCCGCGCCGGGGCTTCTGGCAGCCAGATCAGCGCCGCAGAGCGGGCCGATTGCAACGCGCTGTCCGCAGCAAGATACCTCCGGTAGGCTTTGAACAATATCCGGCGGTGCGCTTCTAGGTATCCATGCATGACTCTCCTCCCGTAGTTGTCTCGCACGTCATGTCCTTAATCCTAACAGAAGCGATCACCTTTCGTCTTCCGGCGTTGGCTCAACTCCGCGCCGAGAGCGAAAACTCGCCACGACAGTGCGGCGCACTTCCTCTGGCTGCATATCAATTGCGTCCACTAAGCATCTAAGATTGCGGCGGGTTTCATGAAGGCGGTCGATCAGGGACAGCACCACGGGCAGTGCCTTTGACGGAAGATCCATATCCTTCTTCAGATCGCAGAGAAGACGGATACGGGCCACGTCCAGCTCATCGAAGACCGGGCCATCGGTGCCCTGCGCCGGCTGGACCCATCCTTCCCGGACCCAAAGCCGAAGCTCTCTCAGCGACAGGCGATGGACCTGTGCAACGACGCGATCTTCATCCATTCTCATGTTTTCCTCCGCAAATCTTCGCGTGGATCAAAGTCGGAATGATCGCGCCAGCGCTTGGCCAGATCTTCAAGGGTGCTGTCGATCTTGTCAGGCAGGACGATCTTGAGGCGCACGTATTGATCACCCGCTTTGCCGGTTGTGCGCGCCACGCCCTTGCCTTTCAGCCTGAGCCGCCGCCCCGACGAGGCACCCTTGGGGATCGACATGGACACCGCGCCGGATATGGTCGGAACATCTACCTTCGAGCCAAGAACCGCTTCGTCAAGCGTGATGGGAAGCTCCATCTCGATATCGTCTTCGTCGCGGGTGAATATCGGGTGCGGACGGATGCCGATGGTGACCAGTGCATCGCCGGGCGGCCCTTTGCCGAAACCGGGCGCGCCCTTGCCGCGCAAGCGCAGGGTCTGACCATCGCTGACACAGGGCGGAATCGAAATGGCGATATCCTTGCTATCCGGCATCGTTACACTGCGCTTGGCGCCGCGCACGGCATCCATGAAATCAACGTCCAGATGGTAGCGAAGGTCATGTCCGCGTGCATGAAATTCCTGCCGCGCCCCCCCGCCACCGCTGTGATTTCGCCGTCCGAAAAGGTCGGAAAAGAAATCGGCCGCATCCCCATAGTCTTCGGGGGTCATGCCGGGGTCGTAACGCCGCCCGGCGTCCTGCCCCGCGTATTGATGGTAATACTGCCTTTCCGACCGTTCCTGTCCGCTGGCATCGATTTCCCCCCGCATCATAGCGGCGGCGCTTTTCGGAATCGCCCAAAAGATCATAGGCGGCTGACGCGGCTTGAAATTCGGCTTTCTTCTTTGCGTCGTCCGGGTGCAGGTCAGGATGCAGGGCCTTGGCCAGTTTCCGGTATGCTTTCTTGATCTCGTCCTGCGTCGCCGTCTTTTCGACGCCCAGGACTTTGTATGGATCGTCGGTCACGTCTTGATACCTCGCTGCCCGCCTTCGGGCGACAACACATGCCGCACGGTGCCTGCATTTCCAAAAGGGTTGGTATGCACCACCAAGCGGCGTTTGTGGTCTTCCTTGGGTAAACATCCCTTGCAAGCGGCTGCCGTGCATTGATTTTGGTCAAGGTATCCGTTGCCAAGACGCGGAACAATGGAAGGCGTCACCGTGGGACAAGACGCGCTGACGTGATCGGCGTTGCTTGGCTGGCAACAGCGGTTTTGTTCCCGTCTTCAATAAATATCTTGGGAAAGCCATGCTTTCAGCGGACATTGCAAAAAAAAATCGATGGCTATTGGCGCGCCGCCAATTACCTGTCGGTTGGCCAGATATACCTTCGTGACAACCCGCTTTTGCGGACGCCCTTAATGGTCGATCACATCAAGCCGCGGTTGCTGGGCCACTGGGGAACCACGCCGGGGCTTAACTTCATCTATGCGCATATGAACCGCGCCATTCAGGATTTCGGGCTGAAATCCATTTTCATAACGGGGCCGGGGCACGGGGCGCCGGGTATCGTCGCGAATACCTATCTTGAAGGCACCTATAGCGAGCATTATCCGCATGTGTCGCAGGACGCCGACGGGCTGCGCAAACTGTTCACGCAGTTCTCCTGGCCCGGTGGCATTCCCAGTCACACCGCCGCGACAATGCCGGGTTCGATCAACGAAGGCGGCGAGCTTGGCTACAGTCTGGTGCATGCCTATGGGGCGGTTTTCGACAATCCCGATCTTGTTGCGGTTTGTGTCGTGGGCGATGGTGAGGCCGAAACCGGAACGCTTGCGGCCAGTTGGCATTCCAACAAGTTCCTGAACCCGGCGCGCGATGGCGCGGTGCTGCCGATCCTGCACCTGAACGGCTACAAGATCGCGAACCCGACCGTGCTGGCAAGAATACCGCGTGACGAACTGTTCAGCCTGTTTAGGGGATATGGCCACGAGCCGATTGAAGTTGTGGCAGACGATCCCGATCAGGCCCATCACGCGCTGGCCGCGGCGCTGGATACATGCATCGGCCAAATTCGTCATATTCAGCACGAGGCCAGGCAAAATGGTGGCCAGCACCGCCCGCGCTGGCCGATGATCATCCTGCGCTCACCCAAGGGCTGGACCGGTCCTTCCCATGTCGATGGGCTGCCGGTCGAAGGAACGTGGCATGCGCACCAGGTGCCGCTGAAGGATTTCGCGGGTCATCCCGACCACCTGCACCAGCTTGAAAAATGGCTGAAAAGCTATCGCCGGGACGAGTTGTTCGACGACAATGGCCGACTTCGCGAGAAATGGGCCAACCTTGCCCCGTCGGGCAAGCATCGGATGAGTGCCTCTGCACATGCGAATGGCGGCCTGTTGTTGAAAGGGTTGGTTCTGCCGGACATCGGTGATCATTCGGTGCCCGTGAACCGTCCGGGCAATTCAGTGGAAGAAGCGACGCGCGAGTTGGGGCGTTACCTGAAAGGCGGCATGGCACTTAACATGGCGCAGTCGAATTTTCGCGTGTTCGGCCCGGATGAAACGGCCTCGAACCGTCTGACGGCTCTGTTCGATGTCACGGACCGATGCTTCACCGCCGAGGTATTGGAAACGGACGAGCACCAGTCACCAGACGGGCGCGTGCTGGAGATATTGAACGAGAACCTGTGCCAAGGTTGGCTTGAAGGGTACGTGTTGAGCGGCCGACACGGCGTTTTCTCTTGCTATGAGGCTTTCACGCACATCGTCGATGCGATGTTCAATCAGTATGCGAAGTGGTTGAAGACGGCCAACGAAGTGCCTTGGCGCGCGCCCGTCGCATCGTTCAACTACCTGCTCACGTCGCATGTCTGGCGGCAGGATCACAACGGCTTCAGCCATCAGGACCCCGGTTTCATCAATCATGTTGCCAAAAAGAAGGCCGAAATCGCGCGCATTTACATGCCGCCTGATGCCAACACTTTGCTGGTTGTCGCGGACCAGTGCCTGCGCTCGCGCAACAAGGTCAACGTGATCGTGGCGGGCAAGCAGCCAGAGCTTCAGTGGTTGGGCATTGGCGATGCCCTCAAGCACTGTGAAAAGGGGCTGGGGGTATGGCACTGGGCCAGCAACGACGAAGGCGCGGAACCGGATGTGGTTCTTGCCTGCGCTGGCGACGTGCCAACGACAGAAGCTGTCGCGGCGGCTGACCTGCTGCGCCGGAACGTGCCGGACCTCAAGCTGCGCTTGGTGAATGTCGTTGACCTGATGTCGCTTGCCCCGCCCGAGGAACACCCGCATGGCGTCGATCAAGCCACCTTCACAGAGGTCTTCGGACGGCAGGCTTCCATTCTCTTTGCTTTCCACGGGTATCGCTCGCTTATTCGCAACCTGATGTTCAACCGGCCCTGTCATGGTCGTTTGCAGGTGTTTGGATACAAAGAGGAAGGCACCACAACGACACCGTTCGATATGGCTGTTCTGAATGGCATAGACCGTTTTAACTTGGCGCTTCGCGCACTCGATTGCCTGTCACGGCCGTCGCGACAGGCGCAGGATTTGCGGCGCCATACCACCGAGAAACTTGAACATCACCGCACCCATATCCGCGCCCACGGAGAAGACTTGCCCGAAGTGCTTGATTGGCGCTGAGATGCCGGCACGGAGCATGGGGCGTGATCGGGCGCGCGGACAGAATGGCACAGTGGTTTTCGCTTGGCGCCAAGGCAGCTCGCGCCTTTCGTAATTTTCAGCTATGGTTCAAGAATGGCTTGGTCGGCTTTGGTTTCATTAAACTTTTCAGCTGGCCTGACCCATAGGGCAATCATCAAGGCTTGAACGCATGCTTTTTGCAACGGTGCGCGAAATTCGCCCCCGACAGGATCTGATCGCAATGCTGACGCTGGCGGCCATTGCCATCCCCGAACAGCTTGCCACCGCGCAGCTTGCGGGAATGCCAGCCGGGCAGGGCCTTGTCGTCTTTGTTGCCGCGGCGACCATGATGACAATCGCATCCCGCAGCCGAAGCCTTTCGGTTGGCGCGGATTCGACAATCGCGCCCGTCCTGCTGGCCGCGGGTGTCAGCGCGTCGGTTCCTGGCGCAATGGCACTGATTTCGGCAATGGTGGGCGTCATCCTTTTGACGGTTGCGATATTCCGGCTGGAAGGCGTTGCGCGGCTCTTGTCGATGCCTGTCGCCACGGGAATGATGGCCGGTATTTCGGTACACATTCTTGCGGGCCGAATGCCGATAGCCATAGGGATGCAGGCAGTGCCAAGCAGCGTGATAGAAACCTTGATCGCTGTCGGGCGCGCATTGCCGGATGCAAGACCGGGGCCTTTGGCCTTGGCCGTACTTGTCGCCGTGGCCTGCGTGGCTGGCAGGGCGATCAACCGGTGGGTGCCGGTGCCACTTTTCGCGCTGATCTTTGCGTCTGGCTGCGTGGCGATTTTCGATCCAGACGGGAGGCTATTCCCGCGCATTGCCGCCGATGGCCTGACCTGGGGGCTGGCCCAGCCGACCCTCAATCTTGACGTTGCACTTGGCTTGTTGCCCACGGCGTTGACGGTGGCCGTTTTGTGCCTGTTCCAGACCAGTGTGATACTGCGCGAAGGAAAGGACGATACGCCCGCGCGCAGGCGCAATGCATTCGCTTCGGTCGGGCTGGGCAACCTTGCTTCGGCTGCTGTTGGCGGATTTGCCGTGAACGCAAGCCCGCCAAGAACCAAGGTCGTGCGCGATACCGGCGCATCCGGTCAATTGGTGGGCCTTGGCGCCGCGACCTTGGGCCTGCTGGTGCTGATCGTCGCGCCCGGCGTGCTGCGCCTTTTACCTTCGGCGGCCCTGGCCGGCGTGCTGGCCTATATCGCCTTGCTTATCTTTCCTTGGGAGAAAATCAAAAGCCTGATCCGCCACAGTCGGCCCGAGGCTTTCATCGCAATCGTGACCATGGCGTTCGTGATTGCGCTTCCGCTTCAATATGGGTTGCCCTTGGCGATCCTGCTTTCGTTGCTCTACGCGACCTTGCCGCTCTTTGCGTCGCAGGTGGTGGAGTTGCGCCAGATACCGGGCACGACGATCTGGTGGCACCAGCCCGACGCCGCAGGCGCGGAACCCGATGAAAGCGTGATGGTCCTTGGACTGACATCGCCGGTCAACTTCGCCAACGCCGAGGGGGTCGTGGCGGATATTGTCGGCTTCTTGAACAAGCGGCCGAGGCCGCCCCGCGTTCTGGTTCTGGAAGGGGCCGGGATGCTGTCACTGGATATCACGGGCGCCGAATGCCTGTCGCGCATGTTCCGAACCCTGGCGGCATCCGGAATCGAAATCGGACTGGCGCGGGTCGAGTCGGACCGCGCCCGCGATCAACTCGGCAGCAGTGGCCTGCTTGACGTTCTGGGCGAAAACCGGGTGTTCAACAGTGTGGATCAAGCAATCAGGGCGCTGTCCTGAAGCACGCCTTGCCGTTCTGTGGCGGCAAGCGGTTTTTCAACGGCCACCTTGATGCAAAACAATTTGTCCAAGGCGCAGTTGCACTAAACATGCCTGCATTCGGATCGTTGCGCGGTTGAATGAGCAATCTGCGCAACGGCCCTGTCCTCGACGCGCATGCCGCCGTGCATGAGAATAAATCAGAAGGTCACCCGTTTTGGAAAAGAAACACCAGTTCAACCTTGGTTTTGCGGGTATCGCCTTCTTGTTGCTGGCGGCATTCCAGTTCTGGCTGGGATTCCGCAGCACTGCCGTTCTCGAATACAGCCAGTTCATGGACTACCTGGAAACCGACAAGATCGCGGCCGTTGCTGTCACGGAAACTGCAATCCGGGGGCGTTTCAAAGAACCGATTGACGGAAAGTTCGATTTCACAACCGTGCGGGTCGATCCCGACTTTGCAGAGAAACTTGAAGACTACGGGATCCCTTTCAGTGGCGCCCATGACCAGACATGGCTGACGACTTTGCTTTCCTGGGTGGTTCCGGTCATCTTCTTCGTGGGCATCTGGGCATTATTGATCCGCCGCTTCGCGGGGCAACAGGGCATGGGCGGGCTGGTGAATATCGGCAAGTCCAAGGCCAAGGTTTATGTCGAAAGGGACACCGGGGTTACCTTCGATGACGTTGCCGGCGTGGACGAGGCGAAGGCCGAGTTGCAAGAGGTCCTTTCGTTTCTGAACGACCGCCAACATTATGGCCGTTTGGGCGCGCATATCCCCAAGGGTATCTTGTTGGTCGGTCCCCCCGGCACCGGCAAGACCCTTCTGGCGCGGGCTATCGCCGGGGAGGCGAGCGTTCCGTTCTTCTCGATCTCGGGTTCGGAATTCGTCGAGATGTTCGTCGGGGTCGGTGCCGCGCGCGTGCGCGACCTCTTTGAACAGGCAAGAAAGGCCGCCCCGTGCATCATCTTCATCGATGAGCTTGATGCGCTTGGGCGGGCGCGGACCGGGGGCTCTGGTTTCAGCGGCAACGATGAG
The DNA here is from genome assembly GCA_002366795.1 of Rhodobacteraceae bacterium UBA3069. Lineage (GTDB taxonomy): Bacteria > Pseudomonadota > Alphaproteobacteria > Rhodobacterales > Rhodobacteraceae > UBA3069. The sequence goes on from DFBX01000119.1 coordinate 10,170, forward strand.
AAAGAGCAGACCTTGAACCAGCTTTTGTCCGAACTTGACGGGTTTGACCCGGCTTCGGGTATCGTTCTTCTGGCCGCGACAAACCGGCCCGAGATTCTTGATCCGGCTCTTTTGCGGGCGGGGCGGTTCGACCGGCAGATCGTCGTGGACCGGCCAGAACGGGCAGGGCGCGCGCAAATCCTCAGGGTGCATATGCGCAAGGTCAAGGTCGCCGACACGGTCAACCCCGATGACATCGCAGGGCTGACGACCGGCTTCACCGGGGCCGATCTGGCCAACCTTGTCAACGAGGCGGCGATCGTGGCGACACGCCGGGGGGGCGACAAGGTGTCGATGGACGATTTTACCGCTGCTTTCGAAAGGATCGTGGCCGGGACGGAACGCAAGACGCGGATCATGAACGACGACGAGCGGACGCGCGTGGCCCATCACGAGATGGGGCATGCGCTGACCGCGGCCTCGTTGCGCAGCGCCGATCCGGTCACCAAGGTCACGATCATACCCCGTTCGGTGGGGGCGCTTGGCTACACGATGCAACGCCCGACAGAGGACAGGTTCCTGATCACGCTGCCCGAGCTGAAGGACCGGATGGTCGTGCTGCTTGCGGGACGCGCCGCAGAGGAAATCGTTTTTGGCCAGATATCGACCGGTGCCTCGGACGATTTGGCGAAGGTCACCGATATCGCGCGGGAATGCGTGATCCGCTATGGCATGGACGACGAGATCGGCAATGTGGTTCTGGAAGAAAAAGCATTGCGTTTTCTGGGGGGTACGCCTGCGGGTCAAATGCAAAGGGACTATTCCGAAAGCACCGCGCGCGAGGTTGATCTGGCCGTGCGCGCGCTTGTCGCCGAAGCGTATGAGCGTGCCAAGGCGATCTTGACGGAAAAACGCCAGACCCTTGAAGAGGGCGCATCCCTTTTGCTGCAAAAAGAGTCGCTGACGCCGGATGATTTTCCGCCTCTCAGGGGAAAGGCGCGCGCCAACACGCCCTAGCAGGGGGCCGGTGGCCACCGGCATCTTTCATGCCGTGTTCGTGTGATGGTTGGTGCATTCGCCGCAGGGTGGACAGATGGTCGGGTACCCTCAAGCCTCAATCAGACCCGCGCTATTTCTGGAAAATGTAAGTCCCCGGAGCATCCGCAATAGCCGTGAAAGGCGTGTCGCTGCGCCCCATCGGCGGAGGAGAGACCCGTTTGGAAGAAGACCTGCGTGCCAGCCAGGCGGACCATTCAGGCCACCACGATCCCTCCGTTGGCGTGTCTTGCCGAAGCCAGGTGTCGGGATCGACATAGTTGTCGCCTTCATGCCGTTCACCCTTGCGGAAATGACGCCGCGGATGGCCCGGTTCGCTTAGAATGCCGCCATTGTGGCCGCCCTTTGTCAGCACGAAGGTCAGGTCGCTGTCTGTGAACAGGCGGATCTTGTAGACTGATCGCCAAGGCGCAATGTGGTCGTCTTCGGTGCCCACGACGAAAAACGGGCAGGTGATGTCCTTCAATGCGATGACCTTGCCTTCGACCGCGAAACGACCGGCCGTCAGGCGGTTTTCCAGGAACAGGCCACGCAGATATTCACCGTGCATCTTGGCCGGCATTCTGGTCGTGTCGTTGTTCCAGACGGTCAGGTCGCTGGGAAGATCCTGCTTGCCCAGAAAATACCGGCGCACGGCCCGGGCATAAATCAGGTCTTCGGCGCGGATCGACGCAAAGGTGCGCGACATCTGCGGGCGGTCCAGATAGCCCTGTGCCCACATCATGTCTTCCAGAAACGCGACCTGGCTTTCATCGAGGAACTGCAATAGCTCTCCCGCCTCGGAAAAATCGACCTGCGCCGCGAAAAGCGATACCGAGGCCAACCGGTCGTCGCCATCGCGCGCCATCGTCGCCGCGGCGATGCTCAGGATCGTGCCGCCCAGGCAGTATCCCGTTGCGTGGACCTTTTGGTCGGGAACGATGACCGATACCGCGTCGATCGCCGCCATCACGCCGCGTTTGCGATAGTCTTCCAGCGACAGATGTGCCTGATCGACCGTCGGGTTGCGCCAGGATATGGCGAAAACGGTAAACCCTTCGGAGACAAGAAACCGTATCATCGAGTTGCGCGGAGACAGGTCGAGAATATAATATTTCATGATCCATGCCGGCACGATCAGGATCGGTTCGGCATGCACCTTGTCGGTCGTGGGCGCATATTGGATCAGTTCGAACAACTCGTTCCGGTAAACCACTTTCCCCGGCGTACATGCGATGTCCTGGCCAATGCGGAACCCTTCCGGCGCGTCCTGTGCGGCCTGTGTCCATGTTCGCATCAAGTCGTCGATAAAGTGTTCGGTCCCTTCGATGATATTGACGCCCCGTTGTTTCAGCGTCTCGTTGATGATTTCAGGGTTCGTCGTCGGGAAATTGGATGGCGAAACCAGATCAAGCGCCTGACGCAACATGAAGCGGACACGGTCCGAATCCGGCTGGCTTAGTCCGCGCACGGCATCCGAGGCGTGATCCCACCAGTCCTGGTTCGCAAGGAAGGACTGCTTCCAGAATGCAAAGGGCATCTTAGACCAGGCCTCGTTCTTGAAGCGGTGGTCGGTCTTCTTGGGCGAGAAGGGCGGATCGGGCTGGTGGCCCATTGCCGAATTCGCCGCGAAATCCGCAAGCTTGACCATGTTGCGCGCTGCCAGCTCGGCCAGTTCGATCTGGCGACCCGGTGCGCGGCCCAAGTGCAAGGCCCAGTCCGACCACGCCTGAAAAACAGAGTAGGGCGACACCCCATCCGAATATCGCGCGACGATGGCGCGCGCCATCTTGTCCAGATTCTGATAGGGATGCGCGTCGGCACGGTGCGCAGAATCCGGCGACGGCGCGGGCACTTGTGCGGCCGGTCTTGTTGGCTGATCTGCCTGATGCACCAAGCGCGGGGCCGTTTGTGAGGTCGTCTTTCGCTTTGCCATGATGCAATTCAATCTATCACAAGCATTGGCCGCACGATTGATTCAAATCATCTTGGCGGAAACCCGCGGCGCCGCGGGTCACGCCACAGTGGCGGCAAATGGAAAGCATTGAAATCAGGCTTCTCTGATCCAGAAACTTTCTTCGATCAGGTCACCGACATCCAAGCGCCGATGAGAGAAAACCCGTTTGCGCTGATGCGTGTCCACGTTTTCGATGTCGTAGATGTATTCTTGAGGGGTTTCGCTGTTCGCAAGATCGACACCCTGTTCCACGGCCGCTTCGGCGCCCCAAGTCAGGATGTTCTCGCTGTGTTTGGCCGTTACCTTCCAATTTGCTGACATTGCAGCCTCCTTCTGGCTAAAATCCCGCGCGTTTTCTCATGCTGACATCAGAAAAGCCCGCTTTTCTACATATTCGGCTGATCGCTCGACCCTGCCGTTCTGTTGCCTGTAATGCCTCGGATTGCATCTGCGGACGTTGAGAAAAGTCAGGAACGGAGGGGCGACAGTTTCGCCCCGGCTGGCATTTGTCCGGATTTGCGGCTTTGCCGAGATGCCTGATCGTTATGCCTGATCGTTATGCCTAGATCGGCCGGGGCATCGTTTTCCTTTCGGGATATTTCACCGCCAACCGCGCATGGCGCCCAACTGCAAAAACCGTTCAGACAGGTCTGCCGCGCTTGATTTACCAAAAAGTGATGCCCCGGATCTCCGTGTTAGGAAGGGCGCAGGCTGGAAGGGCCATGGGCGCGCGCCTGCCACCGGGCACGCGTGTCCTGATCTGGATTGACAAGTGGACACGGTCGCCTTGCAAATGCACCCTGTGCCAGTTCGGGAAGGAGCCGCAGATGAATATTCTTTGCAGCCTGCCCCTGATCGCAAGCCTGCTGGCAGAGTGCGGCCCGCCACCGCCTTTTGCGACCGGCTATGTCGAGGGGGAATATACGCTTGTCGCCCCTGTCGAGATCGCTCAGATCAAGACGCTTCATGTCAGGCGTGGTGATCGGCTGGCCGCAGGCGCGGTGCTAGCCGAGATGGAGCGCCAGAGCGTTGAAATCGCCCTGGCCGAGGCGAATGCCAACCTGGCAGAGGCGCGCAGCCAACTTGCCGACCTTCTGGAAGGTGCGCGACCGGAAGAAATTGAAGTCATCCAGGCCAATCTTGCGTCGGCGCGATTGCAGGCAGAAGAAGCAGAACGCGTCCTTGAGCGCGACGCCAAGCTGTCTGCGCGCGGTGTCGTGACGGATGCGCAGCTTGACGATACCGAAACCGCAGCCGAGGTCGCGAAGGCGCGGGTGGCCCAGATCACCGCGGAACTGGCCGTTGCCCGCCCGCCAGCGCGGCCACAGGCGATTGCCCGTGCCGAGGCTGCTATTGCCGCCGCAGAGGCGGCGCGGGACATGGTGCGCTGGCGGCTGGATCAAACCAGCCTTTCCCTGCCCGAACCGGTAACTGTCGTCGATATCATCCGCCATGAGGGCGAGATCGCCGGGCCGTCGGCGCCGGTCATGTCTGTCCTGCCGGATGGTGCGGTGAAACTGCGTCTTTATGTGCCCGAAAACAGCTTTCGGGCGATCGCGGTGGGCGATCTGTTGCAGGTCGGGTGCGATGGCTGCGCCGCAGATACGACCGCGCGTATCAGCTATATCTCGGACGAGCCCGAGTTCACCCCGCCCGTGATCTATTCCCTCGAAAGCCGTCAGAAACTGGTCTACCTGATCGAGGCGCGGCCTGATGGTGCGCATTTTCTGAAGCCCGGACAGATCGTTGATGTGGCCCTGCCGGGGGCAACGGAATGACGGCCGATGCGATCACCGTTCGCGACCTGACGAAACGGTTTGGCGAAAAGACAGTCGTAAATGGCGTCAGCCTGTCGGTTCGCAAGGGCGAGATCATGGGCTTTCTGGGTCCAAACGGGTCAGGCAAGACCACGATGATCCGGATGATGTGCGGCCTGCTGGAACCGAACGGGGGCGAAGGATACGTGCTGGGGCATGATATTCGCCGCGAGCGCCGGGCCATCAAGCGCAAGGTCGGTTACATGACGCAGCGGTTTTCATTCTACAAAGACCCGACAATCGCCGAGAACCTGAATTTTGTTGCCGGGCTGTATGGCCTGCCGGGCGCGCGGCATGTCGTGCGGAACACCATAGAGGATCTTGGGCTTGCCAGCCGAAAGGACCAGCTTGCCGGCGAGCTTTCCGGCGGATGGAAACAGCGGCTGGCGCTGGCGGCATGTATCATGCACAAGCCCGAATTGCTGATGCTTGACGAACCGATGGCGGGTGTCGATCCCAAGGCGCGGCGGGATTTCTGGGATGAAATCCACGCGCTGGCCGAAAATGGGCTGACGGTGCTTGTCTCGACCCACTACATGGACGAGGCCGAAAGGTGCCACCGGATCGCCTATATCTCTTACGGGAATCTTATCGCGAAAGGCACCGTGCCTGAGGTCATGCAAGATGCCGGGCTGACGACGATGGTCGTTACCGGAAAAGGCACGGCGCGTGCGGCCCGCGCGCTGGTCGGGGCCGATGGCGTGGACCAGATCGCGCATTTCGGCGCAAAGCTCCATGTCGCCGGGGCGGATGCCGCGGCGCTGTCTGCAAGCGTGGCACGTATAGCGCAAGAAACGGGCTGCACCGCGGCCCCTGCGGACACCAGCCTTGAATACGTGTTCATCCAGTTCATGCATACCGCACGGGACAACATGCAATGAACCGCTTCTTCTCGATCACGCGGCTGGTGGCCTTGTTGGCTAAGGAAACCATCCAGATGCGCCGGGACCGGGTCACCTTTGCCATGATGATCGGTGTGCCGCTGGTGCAGCTGATGTTGCTCGGTTTTGCCATCAATACAGACCCCAAGGAACTGCCCGCCGCGCTGGTGGCCCCGACGCAGGACCGCTTTACCCGCGCGATGGTCAGCGCGCTTGAATTGACCGGCTACTACCGATTTATTGTGCCCTCGGCGTCTGCGGCCGAAGCGGAACAGATGATTGCACGCGGCGACATGGCCTTTGTGGTTACCGTGCCTTCGGACTTCGGTCGGCGGATCGAGCGGAATGATCGTGCAACGATCCTGATCCAGGCCGATGCGACGGACCCGTCTGTTGCATCGGGCGCGATTTCCACCTTGTCCACGGTGGCCAGGTCGGCATTGCTGCGCGAAATCGGCGGTCATTCATCGGGAAAGGCCGCACCGGTCGAGATCGTTATTCACCGCCTTTACAATCCCGAGGCCGTGACCCAGTTCAACATTGTTCCCGGCCTGCTTGGCATCATCCTGCAACTGACAATGGTGATGATGACGGCGATGGCGCTGACCCGCGAGACCGAGCGCGGCACGATGGAAAACCTTCTGTCCATGCCCGCGACGCCGTTGGAAATCATGCTGGGCAAGGTCATTCCTTATCTTGGGGTCGGTGCGGTTCAGGTCGTCGTGGTATTGGCATCCGCCAAGCTGATGTTCGATGTGCCTTTTGACGGTGCGCTGTGGCTGGTCCTGGCGGGCATTTTCGTCTTCGTGCTTGTGCTGGTGATTCTTGGTTATCTCATATCGACGGTTTCGCGCACGCAGATGCAGGCGATGCAGCTGACCTTTTTCTTTTTCCTGCCATCGCTGATGCTGTCGGGTTTCATGTTCCCGTATCGCGGCATGCCGCCATGGGCCCAATACTTGGGAGCGGTATTTCCGCTGACCTACTTCCTTCGCCTGATAGGGTCGGTCATGCTGAAGGGGGCCGATTTGCAAACCGTTGCGGGATCTTATACCGCCCTTGGTAGTTTCGTTCTGATTTTGTCGGCGGCGGCCCTTCTGCGTTTTCGCCGCACACTGGATTGAGGCATTGATAGCCAGACGCCCCATGGCAATGCCGCGGCGCAGTGCCTGTCGATTTTCGCGCTGATCCGGCATAGCCTTCAGCATTGATAAGAAGCATTCAACAACAGGAGCCTGCCTTGGTGCCCGACGACAGCCCCCCGCAACCGCCACAACTTAGACACCGGATCATGGCGGGCTTTATCGGCAATGTCGTCGAATGGTATGACTTTACGCTTTACGGATACCTTGCCGGTGTGATCGCGCCGGTCTTTTTCCCGTCCGAAGATCCGACGGCTGGCCTGATCGCGACATACGGTATTTTCGCGGCAGGGTTCCTGATGCGCCCTTTGGGGGCAGCCGTTTTCGGCTGGTTCGGTGACCGCTACGGCCGCGTGCGAACGATGCAGATATCGGTGGCGATGATGGCGGTGCCGACCCTGCTTCTTGGTTTGTTGCCGACCTATGCGCAGGTCGGTGTCCTGGCCCCGATCTTGCTGGTGACGGTGCGGCTTTTGCAGGGGCTTTCGGTCGGCGGTGAATTCTCGTCCTCTGCGACATATCTTGTGGAAACCGCCCCGCCGGGCAAACGGGGATTGACGGGAAGCTGGGCAAATATCGGATCAATGTCCGGATCGCTTCTGGGGGTTGGGGCCGCCGCGCTGGTAACGAACGCGGTTGACCCTGAAACCCTGGCGTCCTGGGCTTGGCGGCTGCCTTTTCTGGGCGGGGCGCTTCTGGGCACGCTGGCCATCGTGATCCGGCGCGATTTGCATACATCCGATCACTTTCAGCAGCATCATGCGGCGCGTGATGAAACATCACCGCTACTGGAGGCCTTCACGACGAACCGGCATGAGACGATCTTGGCGCTGGCCTTCGCTGCAAGCTATGGAACCTGTTTTTACATCGCCTTCGTCTATCTGCCCGAATGGTTGTCCGGTCAGGGGCTGATGGAGCGCAGCACCGCTTTGGTCGTGAACACGGCCATGACTGTGCTTGTGATACCCGTGATGCCTTTGGCGGCCATTGTCGGGGACCGCTGGGTGCCAAGACGGACATGGGTCGCCTTCGCGTTGCTGTTGCTGTCAGCTTCGACATGGCCGTTGTACCAATGGATCGTTTTGTCCGATGGCTCTTTGCCTGCGGTGATTGCCGTTCATGCGCTGACATTCGTGCTGATTGCGGTCCCGTTGGGGTCCGCACCCGCTTTGTTCGTCGAACTTTTCCCCGAATGTGACCGGCTTTCGGGGTATTCCGTTGCTTTCAATATCGGTGTCGGGGTTTTTGGGGGGCTTACGCCGATGATCGCGACAAGCTTGATCGCATGGACCGGAAGCGCCCTAGTGCCTGCGTATTACATGCTTGGGGCAGGATTGGTTGCCGTTCTGGCGCTTGCCATGATGCCTGACCGCAGCCGGGAACCCCTGCGATAAGGCGACAGGTGCGCAAGGCAAAGTGACGATGACGATACCGGCGTTGGACAGATCGTTGCGCCAAGGTTTGCAGGTATGGCGCAGCAATCGCAGCTGAACCGGCGTTCACGTTTTCTTGGCGCTTTTTGGCGGTGTTCTGCAGTTTGTCATTCGAAATTCGAACATGCCGGATCTCATGATGCAGTTGGGGGCTGCCGAAGGGCGCAAGAGGAAATGCCACTGTTTGCTTGATACATATCAAAGGTGCTGACACGGCAAGATGCGACGATTTCAGGAATCCTTTCCCTTTTGCGGTGTTGCCAATGCCGATTTCGAACGAAAAACCCGGGCCATCCAATCCCGAGCAGCGACAGGCAGAACTGCCCTGGAAGGCCCCCAAATCAAGCATCTATGACCCAAAGGCCCCCGAGTTGCTGGATGCCATTCTGGCCAGCCCCGAATATATCGAGGCGGACAAGGATGTCGCTTTTCTTCAGCTTGACGACACGCGCGGCGTTCGGTTGCAGCTTGACTACGAGAAGGCGGAAGGCCTTTTTGAAGAGAACGAGATCAAGCATTCCATAGTGGTTTTCGGAAGCACCCGCATCATTGAACCCAAGATGGCCCGACAGAAGGTTGCCGAACTTGAAGAGCTGGCGGTCAGCCGTCCAGGTGATGCCGATGTTGAAAACCGCCTTAAAATCGCAAAAAGAATTCTGGAAAAAAGCCGCTATTATGACATCGCCCGCGAGTTCGGCCAGATCGTTGGCCGCGCCGAGGGTGCAACCGGCAACCGGCTGGCCATTGTCACCGGCGGCGGACCGGGCTTGATGGAGGCGGCAAACCGCGGCGCGTATGACGTGGGTGCCAGAACCGTCGGCCTCAACATCACATTGCCGCAGGAACAATATCCCAACCCCTATCTGACGCCGGGATTGTGCTTTCGGTTCCATTACTTCGCGGTGCGTAAATTGCACTTGCTGCTGAGGGCGAGGGCGCTTGTCGTCTTTCCCGGCGGGTTTGGCACGCTTGATGAATTGTTCGAGACGCTAACGCTGATCCAGACGCGCAAGATCAAACCTGTTCCCGTTGTTCTGGTGGGGCGGGAGTATTGGAAACATGCATTCGATCCCGAATTCCTTGTCGCCGAGGGGGTGATTGATCCAGAGGACAAGCAGCTTTTCTGGTGCGCCGAAACGGCGCAAGAAATCTGGGATGATATTCACCGCTGGTATGACCGGGCGGGAACAAGCTTAACCGCAGAGGGAGGCTAAAATGGAATTATCGTTTCACGGTGCAGCGGGATGCGTGACGGGATCATGCCACCTGTAACGGTGGCCGGTCCCAAGATTCCTGTGGATTGCGGCATGTTCCAAGGGGAACGAGAGCTTTACGAGGACAATTCGCAGGAGTTTGGTTTCGACCCTGCCTCGATTGATTTTCTATTGCTGACCCATGCCCATCTTGACCATTGCGGACGCATTCCCTTGCTGGTCAAACGCGGCTTTAGCGGCGAGATCATCACCACCTCGGCCACGCGCGACCTGACAAGGCTGGTCTTGATGGATTCCGCGCATCTTCACGAAGAAGAAGAAGAAGAAGCCAGGCGTCATCGCCGCCATGGCAAGCATGCCAAACCGTTGTACGATACGGTTGACGCGTTCGGCGCCACCGAGCGTTTCGGCCGGATGGCAGACTACAACAGGCCGATCACGCTGTGCAATGGCGTGAACATCACCTTCTTCGATGCAGGGCACATCCTTGGTTCGGCCAGCATACTGCTGGAGGTCACCGAGAAGGACCAACAAAAAAGCATTCTGTTCTCGGGTGATATCGGACCAAGCAACAGGCCGCTTCTCAATCCGCCGGCACCGCCGTCGGGGGTGGATTACGTGGTCATGGAAACGACCTATGGCGACCGGGACCACCGGTCCCTTGAAGCATCCATCGAAGAATTCTACGATGCGCTCGCCGATGCCGAAAGGCGCGGTGGCAATGTCATTATCCCGACATTTGCATTGGAACGCGCGCAAGAGCTTTTGTTCTTCCTGCGTGAAGGAATGGATGACAAGAAAATCCGGTCGTCGCTTAAGGTGTATCTGGATTCGCCCATGGCGATTTCGGCCACCAAGATATTCGAACGCCACCCCGAAGCCATGAAGACAGACCTTGCGCAGATGTTGCGCAGCCGGAATGATCCTTTTGACCTGCCCGGCCTTCATTTCACGCGAGAAGCCTCGGAGTCGAGGGAGTTGAACCATGTCCGGTCCGGCGCGCTGCTTATGGCCGGGTCGGGTATGTGTACGGGCGGGCGCGTGCGCCACCATCTTCGTCACAATCTTGCCCATGGCGATTGCAGCGTCATCTTCGTCGGCTACGCGGCCGAAGGGACACTGGCCCGTATCATCATCGATGGTGCCAAATCCGTGAAGCTGTTCGGCGATCACGTTCCCATCCGGGCCCGGATTCATACCATCAACGGGTTCTCTGCACATGCCGACCGCAAAGAGCTTCTGGACTGGCACGAAAGCACCGGAAACCCACGGATCACGTTCCTTGTACACGGGGAAGAAAAGGCGACGAAGCACTTTGCCAAAGCCATCAAGACGCAGCGCCTGGAAATCCCCCAGATGCACCAGACCTTCGAATTGTGACAGCGAGGCAAAAGCATGAGCGACTATACACAGCATCTGGAAAGAAAACTGAATGAAATCGAAGCCGAGATCGATCGCGTGCAGGCAAGCTACGAGCGGAGCGATACCGACGAAAAGCCGCATGCGCTGACCGAGCTGAGCCAATTGCGGGTTTTGCACGACGATCTTTCCCAAGGCTTCGACGCGGCGAAGAAGAAAGGGTCGGAAGAGTGGTCATCCTTGCACACCAGTTTTCAGGAAGAGGCCGATGCGCTTCGCGACACGATTGAAAAATGGCTGACCAAACTGGGATAGGAGGGATACAGAGATGATAGAATTCATGGAAGAAACCCACGACAACATGGTGGGGCTGCGCGTAAGTGGCAAACTTCACGAAAAAGACTACGCCGAGTTCCTGCCCAAGCTTGAAGATCTTTTCAGCAAGCATGGCAAGCTGCGTGTGCTGTTTCTTGCGGCTCCGGATTTTCAGGGGTGGGATATTTCGGCGGCCTGGCAGGATGCAAGCCTGGGCTTCAAACACGCGGCGGATTTCGAAAAACTGGCCATGGTTGGTGCGCCTGGCTGGGTTGTCTGGTGCATCCGCGGCAGCGCATTTCTGTTCAAGGGCGAGGTCAGGGTATTCGAGGCGGATGAAATCGACGATGCCTGGGCCTGGCTTGCGGCCTGAGCGGCCCCTAGCCCTCGTTGACGGCTTCGGCACCGGTTACGACATCAAGCATGTCCGATGTGGTTTCTTCCTGCCATGCGATACGGGCGTCGCGCTGTAACAGTTCCAGCTTGTCGTCAATGTTTCTGGAGGCGGAATCCATCGCCCCAAACCGGGCGGCGTTCTCGCTGGCCAGGCTTTCCATGAGCGTATGCGCGATCTCGGCAAAAAGGTATTCGCGCATCAGGCTGGCCAGAAGCCGCGCCGGGGGCAGTTGCAAAACGGGTGGCAGGGTATATGAAGTCCTTTTCCGGAAAGCCAAAATGGCGAGCACAATTTTTATTGTGCCGCCTCTTTCTAATAGATTCATGATTCTTCTTGATTCAGGGGCTGAAAAGGTATTTGAAATCATACCCTTACACAGGGCGCGACGCAGAAATTCCCCGTTGCGACGCAGAAACTCCCCACAAAGACGCAGAAACTCCCCGGTGCGACGCAAAAATTCCCCGCAAAGACGCAAAAACTCCCCGGTATCTTTGCGTTGGAAGCTTTGAAATTTATTTTAGGGCATTTCTTAATGCGGCTTTAAGGCCCTATATCATCCAGATGAGCGGGGTCTCGAAACGCAACGGAACCGAGCCATCATCGATCAGACACAAGGTTTCAATACGTCGGTAGTTCCCGAATCTGAGCTTTACTCGTTTGCAAAATGTTTGGCTCCATTGGATTGTGAGTATGCCCCGGTATTCAGCGTTCTATACTGGTATAGAGCCGAGAATACCGAAGCATACCGCGCTTGGCCGCGACTGCGCCCGGCCAACCATGATGGGTTTTTCCAAGACAGGGGGGGGACCGCTGCCAAGCTTTGATATCGCGAGAAGACCCAATCGGCCCGCAGCTCCTGGGAGCACTCATCATTGTGAGCGGAGTGTCAGGCGCTGAAGCCTTTCTGAGACGATTGGGAAGCACTGTCTTCGCATCCGTATATCCCATTTCCATCCAAAGTCTTTCGGCACCATATACCTGTGGAACATGCGACTGCACTCCACGCCATTCACACGAGGTCTGTTAAAGGGGCGGAGCGGTATGACACGATCAGGACAATAGATTTTTGCTGATCGAGTAAGTTATGAGGTTTGGGGGTAGAGCCCGATCGGATCGTCCCTTGCGGCGGGGAAGCGGATGGGCATTTGCATAGAGCTTTGCATGCTCAAGAAGCTTGCGCGTCAGGGTGGGGAATTGTTCAAGGATATAATCGTCAGCCTCACCTTTGCAGAGGTCGGCTATTTCATAAACCCCAACTCTGGTTCCGCGTATCACTGGTAAGCCACCCCTGATTCTTGGATCAGAGATCACCTCAGCTTCAGCGGTCGCGAGGGCCGCCATCCTCGACACGGCCTGCGAGATCGATATCGGCAGATCGATGCGCAACGCTCCTATCTCGAAGACCTCGTTGCGGGCACTCCCTCGCAAAATCTTGCCAATTTGTTGGGTCATCCGACACCGCATCTGACTGCTGAGATGCGGACCAGTGCTCGCGTCAAAAGTATGCGTCCGGTCTGACTGGTGTTGATTTATTCCGCCGTCCAGTTCCACGGCATGAGGTCGTCGAGGCGGGTCATCTTGTGGTCTGCGACACGGGCGAGAACCCAGCGTAGCCAAGCTTCGGGATCGACGTTGTTCATGCGAGCGGTTTCGATGAGCGTGTAAGCGATGGCCGCAGCTTCACCGCCGCCTCTTGATCCCATGAATAG
>DFBX01000020.1 GCA_002366795.1 Rhodobacteraceae bacterium UBA3069
TTTTCGAGGGATAGGGGTATACTTAAAAACCACCAACCCACCCTATACGTTTGAAACAGGCATCACGCTTCACGGCAGCGCGAGGTCGCGGTGATGGGTTTTGTGATCGAAACAGCCGGTTTTCAGTGGCCCGGTGAAACCCCACTCCGCATAAATGCGCAGACACCCTGTGCAACATTGCAAAACTGCCGCATCTTGAAACCGAAATGGCGGGTATTCGGCAGCTTTGGCCCACGTCGCAGGCGTCACCGAACGAAGCAAAGCCCCCCAAGACACGGTACAAAAAAAGGCGCCCGCACAGCGGACGCCTTCCCCGGCCCGATCTGGGCCTATCTGTCAGCAAATATTACCGCTGGTAGTTGTTCGGGTAGAAGGGAGTCCATTCCGAACCCGGACCTTCCGAGTAGACCTCGAACACTCCGTTGGCTTCGACACCGCGCGCCTTTTCCTTGGCGGTCAGGAACTTGTCACGGTTCTCCATTTCGGACGAACCCTCGGACAGGGCGCTGGTCGACACCGTCGCCTGCTTTTTCCGGGTGAAAACGGCGCTGGTGTCACCTTGGGCAGCAAATGCCGGAGCAGCAGCAGCGGCGGTAAGGGTCAGTGCGGTGATAATGCGTTTCACAATGCAGTTCCTTTCGGTCGTTGATGGTGACGATCATTCATCTTGCCTCACCAACAGACCGAACCGCGGATTTGCTCCATCACCACTTCTGACATAAGAGTGATCGACGCACCATAAAGGAGCGCGCGATTTATTTCCTTATTTACAATATCTTACGCGAACCCGAAAATTGGGTTCCAACACGCACGTCATTTCACCCATGCGCAACCACGGGGTGCACTGTGCGCAAATGCGACGGAACTTTTCAGCCGCGCCGGATCAGGTCGTCTTCTTCGTCCACGACGGACAATCCAAGCGCGTCCAGCCCGTTTTCCAGATGGTCCGACAGGAGCGGCGACCCGATCAGGTAATCTGCCGTGGGGGTTGTCGCCTCTGCCTCGGCTGTGTCCAACGCCTCTTGCAGTTCTTCCGGCTCGAACGAGCCGCGCCCGATCCACATAATCGCGACAAGGCTTAGTTTCTCTTCGGTGCTCAGCCTGTCGATGAATGCCCGCAACTCGCCCTCGGCACGACCCAGTTCGCGGGCCATAAGAATGACATTGGCCACTTTGTTGATGCTGATATCCAGCATATCCGATCCCTCCTGTTTGCGCGTGATCGACAAACATAAGACCGCAGGGCGCGGCATACGTCCTTGATCGAACGCAAATAGCGGTCAGGGCAGCGGCTTTTCCAAAACGGTTTTCGGGCCGTCCTCGGGGGTCAGTTCCTCGAAATCGAAATTGTCCAGGCGGCGGGCGCGGCGGCTGGCCTTGTCCGAGCTGATCTTGATCTCGGCGATGTCCTTGGCCGCCTGCCCAAAATGCCGGTCAAGGTTTTCCACACGGCTACCCAGCCGTTCCACATCGGCAAACAGCAGACCTAATTCGCGCCGAATCGCGCCCGCCTGCTCGCGCATCCGAGCGTCTTTCAAGATCGCGCGCATCGTGTTCAGCGTCGCCATGCAGGTGGTGGGCGACACGATCCAGACCTTGGCGGTGAACCCGTCGCGCACCAGTTCGGGGAAATTGGCGTGCAGCTCGGCATAGACGGCTTCTGAGGGCAGGAACATCAGCGCGCCATCCGCTGTCTCTCCCTCTAGGATATACTTTTCGGAAATCGCGCGGATATGCGCGCGCACCGACTGGCGCATCATCTGTGCGGCGCGGGTCAGGGCCTCGGGCGTGTCCGCACTGCGCAGCGCCTCGTATGCCTCCAGCGGGAATTTGCTGTCGATGACGATGGGGCCAGGCGGGTTGGGCAGGTGGATAAGGCAATCGGCCCGCCGCCCATTAGACAGCGTCGCCTGCCATGTATAGCTGTCCGATGGCAGCGCCTTGCCCACGATGTCCTTCAACTGGATCTCGCCAAAGGCACCGCGGGTCTGCTTGTTCGACAGGATATCCTGTAGCGACAGCACATCGCCGGACAGTTTGGTGATATTCGCCTGCGCCTTGTCGATGGTTTGCAACCGTTCCTGCAACTCGCCCAGCGACCGCGCGGTGCGCTGCGACGTGCCTTGCAGGTTCTCGTTCATCACCTTGGTCACATCGGCCAAGCGCTGTTCCATCAGTTGCAACATGTTGGCCTGCTGCGCCGCCTGCGCCTCGGCCACATGGGACAGGCCACCGGCAAGCTGGTGTTGCCCATCCGACAGCGATTGCACCCGCGCGCTCATCGTTCCCAGTTGCATCACCAAGGGTTCGGTCATCCGCAGCGACCGCCGCGCGGCGCGGGCGGTGGACAGCATCAAGACAATCACCAGCAGCACCAGCGCCGCACCGCCAAGTATTAGCATCACCGCCGGATCGTTCAGGGAATATTCAACGCCGCCGACAGTAATCATCGCCGCCCGAACAACCGCTCGATATCGGCCAGTTTCAGCTCCACATAAGTGGGGCGACCGTGGTTGCACTGGCCGGAATGGGGGGTTGCCTCCATTTCGCGCAGCAGGGCGTTCATTTCCTCGGCGCGCATCCGGCGGCCCGAGCGGATCGAGCCGTGACAGGCTACGCGGCTCAGGATCGCCTCCAACCGGGCCTGCACGTTCATGGATTCGCCTTGGTCCGCGATCTCGTCCAAGATGTCGCCAATCATCGCCTTGGCGTTTACCTCGCCCAGAATGGCGGGGGTTTCGCGCACGGCCACGGCCCCGCCGCCGAAGGGTTCAACGGTCAGGCCAAGACGGGCAAGGTCGTCGGCATGGTCCATCAGGCGGGCGCAGTCGCCTTCGGACATCTCGACGATTTCAGGGATCAGCAGCGCCTGCGCGGCCACGCCGTTTTCAGCCATCTGGTGTTTCAGTTTCTCATAGACCAGCCGTTCATGGGCGGCGTGCTGATCAACGATCACCATGCCGTCCGTTGTCTGGGCGACGATGTAATTTTCATGCACCTGCGCGCGGGCCGCCCCAAGCGGAAGCGATTCAAGCGGCGCCTGATCCTCTGGCACATCCTCGACGCGGGCGGACCAGTCGCGGCCCATTTCCGCGAAACCGCCCTGCGGGGCCTGCATCTGGTAGCTGGCCGCGCGCGCGCCCGCCGAGGGCCGGTCCATCTGATAAATCCGCGCCCCTTCAGGCGGCGGCGGGGTCGCCCCAAGCGCGCCGAAATGGTCTGTGGGTTCAGGCCGGAATGCCTCCAGCGTTTCATCGGCCACGGTGGTCGAGGCACGGTGCCCCGCACCCGCCAGCGCATGCCGGATGGCCGAAACGATCAGTCCGCGCGCCACGCCCGGCTCGCGGAACCGCACTTGGCTTTTCGCCGGATGCACGTTCACGTCCACCATGGTCGGGTCACAGTCCAGGAACAGCGCGGCAGCGGGATAGCGGTCGCGCGACAGGAAATCGAAATAAGCGCCCTTCAGCGCGCCGATCAGCAGCTTGTCCTGCACGGGGCGGCCATTCACGAAAAGGAATTGCGCCACGCCCGAGCCACGCGAATAGGTCGGCAGCGCAGCATATCCGGTCAGGTGAAACCCCTCGCGCTCGGCATCAATTGGCAGGGCGTTTTCTGCAAACTCACGCCCCAGAATGGTGGACAGCCGCCCGCGCAAAGCGTCGAACATATCGCCGGTTTCCACGTCGGCGCGGAAGGTCACGCGCCCCTCGCCACCACCTGAGACGTCGCTCAAGGTGAACCCGACAAAGGGTTCAGCCATGGCAAGCCGCTTGATCACGTCATTGATCGCCTGAACCTCGGACCGGTCGGTGCGCAGAAATTTCAGCCGCGCGGGCGTCGCATAAAAAAGATCGCGCAATTCAACGATGGTGCCAGCGTTGATCGCGGCGGGCTTCACCGGCTCTGTCACGCCACCAGCGACGCGGATCATCGCACCCTCCCCGCCTGCGGGGCGCGAGGTGATGGTCAACCGACCGACTGCACCAAGCGAGGGCAGCGCCTCTCCGCGAAAGCCGAAGGAATGGATATTAAGCAGGTCCGAGCCGTCGATTTTTGACGTCGCATGACGGCTGAGCGCCAGCGGCAAATCCTCCGCCGCGATGCCGCAACCATCATCCGTCACGCGGATCAGGGTCTTGCCGCCATCGGCAATGGTCACGTCGATCCGCGCTGCCCCAGCGTCCAGCGCATTCTCAATCAGCTCCTTTACCGCAGACGCAGGGCGCTCGACCACCTCACCCGCGGCGATGCGGTTGATCGCAGCCTCGTCCAATTGACGGATATGCGGGCGATCTGTGGATATCTTGGGGTCAGGTCTGGACATGCCACTACCACTAGCAGGACGGCGGCGATTCTGGAACGGTCAAAAAGCTCAGGCGCCTTCGAACCAGGCGCGGATTTTCGCGCGCTCTTCCTCTTCCATCCACGACAGGTTCACCTGCGGCATCCCGTGGCTGACACCCGCCTGCAAATAGATCTCGCGCGCTTGACGGGCGATCTGGCTAGGCGTTTCCAGCTTGATCCCGCGCGGCGCCCAATGCAGCCCCTCCCACGCGGGTTCCTGCGCATGGCACATGGAACACCGGCCCATCACGATATAGGTGACCTCTTCGAACCCCTCGGCCTCGGCATAGCGTAGGGCGGGGCCGGTCGCTTCCTCGGTTTCCTGATGCGCTGCAGGCACAAGCGACAGCCACATGATCGCAAGGAACAAGAGCGCAGTGGCCAGCCATGTCCATGTCGGGCTGCCTTTGCGCGCATGAACCGAGTTGAAATAATGCCGGATCATCACCCCCATCAGGAAAACCAGCGCGGCGATCAACCAGTTATACTGGCTGGTGAAGGCCAACGGGTAATGGTTCGATAGCATCAGAAAGATGACTGGCAGCGTCAGGTAATTGTTATGGGTGGACCGCTGCTTGGCGATCTTGCCGTATTTCGCATCGGGCTTGCGCCCCGCCTTGAGGTCGCCAACGACGATACGCTGGTTGGGCATGATTATGAAAAAGACGTTCGCGCTCATGATCGTGGCAGTGAACGCGCCCAAGTGCAAAAGCGCGGCACGGCCCGCGAAGACCTGCGTGTAGAAAACCGACATCCCGACCAGCACGACGAACAGCGCCACCAGCAGCACTGTCTGGTTCGCGTTCACAAAGACCTTGCACAGGGTGCTGTAAGCGATCCACCCGAAAGCAAGCGACAGGACCGAGATCACGATCCCCCAAGCCGGCGCAA
The DNA here is from genome assembly GCA_002366795.1 of Rhodobacteraceae bacterium UBA3069. Taxonomy (GTDB): domain Bacteria; phylum Pseudomonadota; class Alphaproteobacteria; order Rhodobacterales; family Rhodobacteraceae; genus UBA3069. Next base: position 5,239 of record DFBX01000020.1, read on the forward strand.
TGTCCCAGACCGCCGGATCAACCAGGTAGAATCCCGCGCCCATGTAATAGACGACGGCCAGCAGGGCGAAACCCGAGAGCCAGGTCGAATAGCTCTCCCATTTGAACCAGACCAGGTCGTCCGGCATCTGCGACGGTGCCACAAGGTATTTCTGGACATGGTAGAAACCGCCACCATGCACCTGCCATTCCTCGCCATCGGCACCGCTGGCAAGGTTGCGGTCGCGGTGCAGGCCCAGATCCAAGGCGATGAAATAGAAAGATGACCCGATCCATGCGATTGCGGTGATCACGTGAAGCCAGCGCAACGCGAACTCCAGCCATTCGCCAATCACCGCCAAATCATACATCTCTGTCCCCTTTTCCTTCCTGTAATTTCTTCAAATACATGCAGGATTTGCAAGCTGTGATTTGCATGTTGTCCGATCACCCTAGGTGTTTAGTCCCGGCATCTGGTGGCTCGGGTTCAGGATGAATCGATCCGGCTCAGAAGTCCAGATTTTACAGATGTATTGGTAATCCCCCCGAAAATTAGTGG
>DFBX01000004.1 GCA_002366795.1 Rhodobacteraceae bacterium UBA3069
CTTTACCTTGGCCCCGCCCACCGCGCCGAGCTTCAAGCTCTGATCACCAACCGCAACACGTCGCGCAAGCTTGTCTGGCGAGCCGAGATCATACTGGCGACGGCGGATGGTCATGGCACCTTCGAGATCATGCGGCGCGCACGCACGTCGAAGCCCACAGTCTGGCGATGGCAGCAGCGGCATCTCGATGAGGGCGTTGCCGGTCTCAAGCGCGACAAGACGCGCCCCTCGCGGGTGCCGTCACTGCCCATGGAAACAAGGCTGAAGGTGATCGCCAAGACAGTGCAGGAAACCCCGCCCAATGCCACGCACCGGAGCCGCGCGCTGATGGCCGAAGCCATGGGCATCTCGCCGTCGAGCGTCGGCCGCATATGGGCGGAAGCTGGCTTGAAGCCGCATCTCACGAAGGGCTTCAAGGTCTCGAATGACCCGATGTTCGAGGAGAAGGTCACGGATATCGTCGGGCTTTATCTCGACCCGCCTGACCGAGCCGTGGTGCTCTGTGTTGACGGGAAATCCCAGATTCAGGCGCTGGATCGCACCCGGCCGGGGTTGCCGCTGAAGAAGGGCCGCGCGGCCACGATGACCCATGATTACAAGCGCCACGGCACGACCACGCTCTTCGCCGCGCTGGATGTGAAATCGGGCACGGTCATCGGCGATTGCATGCCGCGCCATCCGCTGCCCGGCAGCGCATCTTCTTCAGATGCGCGAGAGGGGGCGAAAGAGTTCCTGAAATTCCTGCGACAGATCGACAAGGCCGTGCCCGCCCGTCGCGATGTGCATCTGGTGCTCGATAACTACGCCACCCACAAGACGCCCGAGGTGAAGGCTTGGCTGGACAAGCACCCGCGCGCTCAACGCTCTCGATGAAATCAGGGGAAACAGGTAACATGTGTCAGACTTGGAACACTAGTTCGTGTAGACACGAAAAATTTCGAGATACTGCGCAACCCTCTTCGGGTCATAGGCCTGATACCCATAATATAGCCGGTTGGCATTTGAATGCGATGGAATTGGCCGCTCCAGATAATATAGCTTCCGGCGGATCCTCATGAAGTAATTGTCTACAGGACCCAGCGTTGCCCCGGAGAACGTCCAGCCAATGTCTTCCAGGTTCTTTCGGTTGTTGTCGGTGAGGTATTGGATCCGGCGGTGCGGTTCGTTGATCGTATCCTTGGGGTGCGGCACCCAACGCTTCCGCCAATCCGAATGAGTAGCGCAGAGCTTGGCATAGTCCCACGCCATTTTGCGACTGATCGCCAACTCCAGCCGGCAGCCACACATGTTCTCAAGCTGTCTCAATCTGGGCTTGCAGGTATTCGACAATCGCCGTTTTTCGTCAATGTCCAGAAGTTTTTGAAATTGCACCGTCGCCATCCCGACGCGACCAAATGCGATTCTCGCGTCAAATGCAGAAGTATAGGCGCCTCGGAGGACCTCATCCTGATCCATGTAAATGGTTGTGTAGGAAGGCTGACCAATCAGGCGCCTCATCAGAATTGCATGTGCATATGACGTGTAATCGAGATGTGTCATGACCCCATCAGGTGGCAATTGGTTCCCCCTGGCAGGATAGTCAGCCATCCTCGGGTTCCGGCCAACGCCTCCGGTCTTGATCTTTCGCACGGATCAAATCTTCTACCAGCATTGGTTCTTCTTCAATGCACGGTCGGATTTCGGTCAGCTGTTTGTTCGCCACAGAATAGAACTCTTCTGATTTCCAATACTGAGAGTGGGCATGGAAATATTTTCAAGATTTTGAATCGAAGTCCCCGTTGATACGGGCCGCGTCATCGACCTCAACCTGGTTCCTTTCAGGGTCATAGTTCAGGTGATGGCCGAGAACATATCCCGTCTTTCCCTCGACGGTGCATATCGAGGTGAACTGAATATTCTTGCGCTTTTTCCGGCTCTGCCAATTGATCAGATAGTCTTGGCGGTCGATACAAAGCCGCACATACTTTCGCTTAATGCGGTGCGCCCTGGCTTCCCGTTCGCCAGCAAACCCTCTGCATTGAGTGTAGATGAAGTCGATCTTGTCATAGACCGCTTTCGGGCTGAGCTCTGCAACTTGAGCAATTCCCCGGATGGGCTTCTTGGAAACGATTTCCATGAAGACCGTTTTGTTCTTATGGGGTTGCTTCTGGCCAGCAAAGGATTTGTCTTTGATCGAAAACGCATGCCGACACGCCTTGCAGATAAGACGGCGTGAAGTCTTTCTGCGGGCCTTGCAGACATATTCCCCAGGATTGCTGAAAACTCCTATGCGCTCGTTGCTGCAACCTGGTGTCGGGCAACCAGGCTCTTCCATCGGGGTAAGATACTCCGAGAGGCGCTCAAGCTCTTCCGAAATTGCCCTATTACTCTTGATCGCCGAGTTCTTGTTGCAGCTTTTGCATAGGAGGCTCGTATCAGGTTGGGAGCCGTTCAGCCGGTAGCTGTCTGTCTTGGATGACCCATCCTTTTTGGGGCGCCCAAGATCTACCCTACTTAGAGCTTCAACATCGAAATTCGGACAGGCCGGGTTCCAGCAGGAGTTGACCTGCAGATCGCCATGGGGCCCGGGCAACCTAAGGTCGTCACCGGCATCACTATATGTTGATTTCGCTGACTTGGTGGCCATCCCGCTCTGCCAAAAAAATCCTTCCTGCGGGATCGAAATCCGGCAACATGTTAACATACTGCCGAATATCATATTTTATGGACTTGTTCCTGTAAAGTTCACAAACAGGCTACAAGATAGTAAACGGCTGGGGTCGCAGTGACCGGCCCTTTCCTTGTTCTGAATACTCTGCGGCTTATTCGCGGTTGCCCAGCAGTTGCAGCAGGAACATGAACATGTTGATGAAGTCCAGATACAGGTTCAGCGCGCCCATGATGGCAGCCTTGCCCAGCCACTCCTGATCCCCATGCGCCGCGTGGGCGATATAGGTGTTCTTGATCTTCTGCGTGTCATAGGCGGTCAGACCTGCAAAGATCAGCACACCCAGAACCGAGATCGCCAGCATCAGCGTGCCCGAACCAAGGAAGATGTTGATGACCGAAGCCACGATCAGGCCGATCACGCCCATAATCAGGAATGAACCCCAAGCCGAGATATCTTTCTTGGTGGTGTAGCCCCACAGGGACAGGCCTGCGAAAGAGATCGAGGTCACAAGGAATACTTGCGCGATCGAATAGCCGGTGAAGGCCACGAAGATCCACGACATGGAAAGGCCCATCACGGCCGCGAAGACCCAGAAGAACAACTGCGCGCCAGCGGCGGACAGTTTGTTGATCATCGCACCGAAGGCAAACACCATGATCAGCGGGGCGAACATCACAATGTAACCCAGCAGATTCGGTTGCAGGGTCGCGGGGTTGCGGAACACGCTAAGCAAGGCGGGGTTGGACCCCACGGCCCATGCCACGGCAAAGGTCAGGAACATGCCAACCGACATGGTACTATAGACCTTGTTCATATGGGCGCGAAGGCCCGCGTCAATCTCGGCAGTGCGAACGCCCGCGCCGGTCCGGATCGTGTTGTATTCAGCCATTTAAGCCTCCCGAAGGTGAAACATGCGGCGCCCTTCCGGGGCGCTTCGCTGCTCAATATCGGCAAGGTCGGGTGGCATTTCAAGGGGGCGCTGCCCGATGATGTGCAGAAAATGCGATCGGGGCGCATCTATTGGTCTGCACCCCGATTTTCCGCTGATTTCAAAGGCTTTTTCGCTCAGGCGCGCCAGTTTGTCGGCACGTCCCATGCCGGGCGGGCAGCTTCGGATTGCGCGTCTGCGCGGGTCAGGCCCAAATCTTCAAGGCGGTCGCTGTCCAGCCGGGCAAGGCGGGCGCGCTGGCGGGCAAGGCTGTGCATCGCGGTCAGGCGGGTCATAAGGCCGGCGCGGCGCGGCGCGCAATGGCCGAGGGAGGAGGTCAGATCGGTCATGTCGTTTCCTTTCCGGTTCGAATGATTTGTTGGGTATTCATTTCATTTCTTGATCTATCTGCCAGTTTCCGACTAATTTGGAAAACGAATGATTGTTGGGATGTCATCAAGGAATGTGATGAATGCGAAATCTTGATGTAACCACCCTGCGTTCTTTCGTGGCGGTGGCAGATATGGGCGGGGTGACACGGGCGGCGGGGCAGTTGAACCTGACGCAATCCGCGGTGTCGATGCAGATGAAGCGGCTGGAAGAGATGCTGGGCATCGGTCTGCTGGACCGTTCAAACCGGACCATCGCCCTGACCACCCCGGGCGAGCAGTTCTTGGGCTATGCGCGACGGATGGTGGCTCTGAACGACGAGGCCATGGCCAAGCTGACCCATCAAAGCCACGAGGGAGAGATCATGCTGGGGGTGCCCCATGATATCGTCTATCCGATCGTGCCGCGTGTGCTGCAAAGGTTCAGTGCCGAGTTTCCCCGGATGAAGGTCCATCTGGCCACGACCAACACCCGCGATCTGAAAGAGCGGTTCATGCAGGGCGAGTGCGAGGTGATCCTGACCACAGAGGAGGGGCTGGATGCGGGCGGCGAGACACTGCGCGAGCAGCCACTCAGCTGGGTCGGCGCGCCGGGGGGCAGCGCATGGCGGCAACGGCCGCTGCGGCTGGCCTTCGGTCGCAACTGCATTTTCCGCAACGGGGTGATTGCGGCGCTGGAACTGGCCGGTGTCGATTGGGACATGGCGGTGGACAGCGAATCCGACCGCACCATCGAGGCGACGGTCAGCGCGGATCTAGCGGTTCACGCGATGATCGAGGGGACGGAGCCGCCACACCTGGAACAGATCGACCATGGCGGGGCCTTGCCAGAGCTGGCGGTGCAAAAGATCAACATCTATGCCAAGGGCGGCAAGCGCAGCGGGGCGCTGGACCGGCTGGTGGAACTGCTGCGCAGCGGGTTCCAGCAGATGTAGGAAACGCCCCCCTCGGGCTGCTCCCACCCCCTTTGACCTTAGGTCGCGCGGCACTGCTGGCGCGGCCCACCCCGCAGCCCTCGGGGGGCGTTGTGGCACTGGCCTCAATGGGTTGCACCCGGACCCGGCGCGACAGCGGCGGGCCCGGCCCAACGCCGAATGACGGCCTGCAAGGCCGGTCTTGAGAAGGCGGGAGAGCGCCTTTGATGGCAGGGTCAGATAGTGATCACGACCTTGCCGGTGGATTTGCGGCTGCGCAGCAGCTCCAGCCCCTGCGCAACCTCGTCCAGTGGCAGAACATGGCTGACATGGGGTTTCAGGCGGCCTTCTTCATGCCATGTCAGCAGCGTCGCCAGGCTGTCCGTCACCGCCTTCGGATTGAATTTCAGGTAACCGCCCCAATAGATCCCCAGCACCGACAGGTTCTTGACCAGCAGATGGTTGGCGGGGATTTGCGGCACCTCGCCCGAGGCAAAGCCGATGGGCAGCAGCCGCGCTTCGGGTTTGCAGGCGCGGAAAGCGGCCTGCCACTGATCGCCGCCCACCGGGTCATAGACCACATCGGCCCCGCCAAGCGCCTTTACCTTGGCGCGGACATCCTCGGATGCCTCGATCAGATGATCGGCGCCGGCGCGGCGCGCTACCTCCAGCTTGTCGGTGCCGCGGGCGCAGGCGATCACCGTCGCGCCCATCAGTTTGCCGATTTCCACGGCGGTCAGCCCGACGCCGCCAGCGGCCCCCAGCACCAGCAGCGTCTCGCCCGGCTGCATTCTTGCGCGGTGGTCCAGCGCCAGGTGCGATGTGCCATAGGCGATCTGGAAGGCGGCGGCGTCCACCGCGCTCATGCCATCGGGCAGCGGCACGGCGCGGTCCGCGGCAAAGCACCCGTATTCCGCCAGCCCGCCCTGGCCGCCGAACACCGCCACGCGGGTGCCTACTGCGGGCCCGTCGGTGTCGGGCCCAAGCGCATCGACCACGCCCGCGACTTCCATGCCCAGTGTATAGGGCGGCTCTGGCGTGTCCTGGTATTTGCGTTCCAGCATCAGAAGGTCGGCAAAGTTCAGGCCGCAAGCTTCGACCCGCAGGCGCAGTTCGCCCTTGGCGGGAGATGGAACCGGAATATCGGTCAGCCGGGCCGGGCTTTCGAGGTTGGAAATATGGTAGGCGCGCATCTGTTCCCTCCGACAGGATCGTTCGCTTGGGAATATTCCGGCGGTTGGGGCCTGTCAAACCGCTGGACTGGCGTATTTTTTCGCGGCTTACGCGAGCTTACCTTGCGGCAACTGGTCAAAACCCGCTTAAATTGAGTTCCAAAAGAATAGGGTCACCTTATTCGGGACGAATATTCTTGAAAAATCAGAGTTTCATGGTGTATTAGCACACGGTGAACGGGAAGCGTCTGTCATTGTGTCGCTCGATGGGGGTGACTGCCGGCCTCATGGGCCGGTAGCTGTGGTTGGCGTTCAGAAAAGTTAAGGAGTCTTTTATGACGCACCCTGTAGACGTGCATGTGGGTAAACGCATTCGCCATCGCCGCTGGCTGGCGGGCATGACCCAGCAGCAGCTGGCCGAAAAGGTCGGGATCAAGTTCCAGCAGATCCAGAAGTATGAAACCGGCGCGAACCGCGTCAGCGCATCGCGCCTTTGGGATATTGCCGAGGCGCTGACAGTGCCGGTCAGCTTCTTCTTCGAGGGGCTGGACGCGGGGGCCGATGCCGCGGCAGGGGCCGAAGCTGCGCCCGCCGACCTGATGGGCGATAAAGAGGCGCTGGACCTGGTCCGCTCCTACTATGCGATCCCTGAAAATCAGCGCAAGCGTCTGTTCGAACTGGCCCGCGTCCTGTCCGACGTGGCTTGAGCCTTTGCGCGGCCTGCGCTACCCATGCCGGTGAATGGCGGGGGATAGCATGGCCGACACGATAGAACAGCTTTTGGATGTCGCCCACCAGCTTGCCGATGCGGCAAGGGGCGCCATCCTTCCCTATTTCCGTGACATGGGCCTTGAGGCCGACAACAAGATGGCCGACGGATTCGACCCCGTCACCGTGGCCGACCGCGCGGGCGAGCAGGCCATGCGCGATCTGTTGGCCCGTCTGCGCCCCGATGACGGTGTCGTGGGCGAGGAATTGGGTACCACCCAAGGTAGCAGCGGGTTGCAATGGGTGCTGGACCCGATCGACGGCACGCGCGGCTTTATTTCCGGCACGCCCACGTGGGGTGTGCTGATTGCCGTGGGGGGCGATGAGGGCCCGCTCGCCGGGATCATCGACCAGCCCTATATCGGCGAGCGGTTCTGGGGCGGGGCAGGGCATGCCTATGTCGATGGCCCGCGCGGCAAGCAGCAGATCCGCACGCGCGGCGACCGCCCCCTGTCAGAGGCGATCCTGTTCACCACCTTTCCCGAGGTCGGCACAAAGGCCGAAGGCGCCGCTTTTGACGCGGTATCAGGGCAGGCGAAACTGACCCGTTTCGGCATGGATTGTTATGCCTATGCCCTTCTGGCCGCAGGACAAATCGATCTGGTGATCGAGGCGGGCCTGTCCAACTATGACATCCAGGCGCCCATGGCCGTGATCGAAGCGGCGGGGGGCATCGTCACCGACTGGCAGGGCGGGCCGGCGCATGACGGCGGGCGGATCGTCGCTGCGGCCTCGCGCCAGCAACACCAAGAGGCGCTGGCGATACTGTCGCAGGCTTGATGCCACGGGCGCGCGGGCTTACACATAAGGTACCGCGCCTCTTTCGCCCCTTTCCGGCGCGGCCATATCCATCGAGGGGGCGTCTTGAACAAAGGTGCCCCGATGGCTGAAATCCTGATCCGAAATGCCGACCATATCTTGACCATGGACGACGGCCGCCGCGAATTGCACGGGGCGGATATCCTGATCCGCGACGGGGTGATCGTGGCCTTGGGGCAAGGGCTGACCACAACTGGCGAAGTGATCGACGGCGCGGGCTGCGTTGTCACGCCGGGCTTGGTGAACACGCATCACCACCTGTATCAGACCCTGACCCGCGCCGTGCCGGGCGGACAGGATGCGCTGCTGTTCGGCTGGTTGAAAACGCTGTATCCTATCTGGTCGCATTTCGGGCCGGATGAAATGTTCACCTCGGCCCAGATCGGGCTGGCGGAACTGGCGCTGTCGGGCTGCACATTATCGTCGGACCACCTGTACCTGTATCCAAATGGGGCGCGGTTGGAGGATACGATCCACGCCGCTGCCGAGTTGGGGATGCGGTTCCACCCGACGCGCGGCGCTATGAGCATTGGCGAATCCGCGGGTGGCTTGCCCCCCGACGGCCTGGTCGAGCGCGAGGAAGACATCCTGAACGATTGCATCCGCGTGATCGACGCCTTCCATGATCCGCGCGAGGGGGCGATGTGCCGCGTCGGTGTCGCGCCCTGCTCGCCTTTTTCGGTCAGCCGTGAATTGATGCGCGATGCGGCGCTGCTGGCGCGTGACAAGGGGGTGATGCTACACACCCATCTGGCCGAAAACGACGAGGATATCGCCTATTCCAAGGCGCAATTCGGCTGCCGCCCCGGCCAGTATGCCGAGGATCTGGGATGGACCGGTGCCGATGTCTGGCATGCCCATTGCGTCAAGCTGGACGGGCAAGAAATTGATCTGTTTGCGAAAACCGGAACCGGCGTCGCGCATTGCCCCTGTTCCAACTGCCGCCTTGGGTCGGGCATCGCGCCGGTGCGTGCCATGCGCGACGCGGGGGTGAATGTCGGGCTGGGTGTCGACGGATCGGCCAGCAATGATGCGGGCAATCTCGCGGCAGAGGCACGGCAAGCAATGCTGCTGCAACGGGTCGCGTGCGGTGCGGATGCGATGAGCGCCCGCGAGGCGCTTGAGATCGCAACCCTCGGCGGGGCCGATGTGCTGGGGCGGCCCGATTGCGGGCGGCTGGCGGCGGGAAAACGCGCCGACATCGCCATCTGGGACACCTCGGGGATCGAGGCGGCGGGGTCGTGGGACAAGGCGGCGCTGCTGCTGGCGGGGCCGATGAAGGTGCGTCACCTGCTGGTCGAAGGGCGGCAGATCGTGAAGGACGGCCATGTGACCAGCATAGACCTGCCAAAAGTGATCGAGCGGCAGAACACACTGGCCCGCGCCCTTGCCGCGCGGATATGATCGTCACATGATCCGTACGCTGACCCTGCTGCTGATTTTGATGACCCATGGCGCCATGGCAGACCCGGTTTCCGGCGCGGCGCAGGCGTTGAACGGGCTGCGCGCGCAAAACGGGTTGCCCCCCGTTGCCCTGTCGCCCCGCCTGCAAAAGGCCGCCGAAGCCCATGCAAGCGATATGGCGAAACGGGGCTATTTCTCGCACAGGGGGGCGAATGGCACAACCATCGGCACCCGCGTCAAACGCACCGGATACCGTTTCTGCTTTGTCGCTGAAAATATCGCCAAGGGCCAGAAAACTTTGGCCGAGGTGATGGAAAGTTGGGCCAACTCCGCCGGTCATCGCCGCAACATGCTGTCGGACCAGGCGCGGGACTTCGGGCTGGCCCGCGCGTCTGGCAATGTCTGGGTGATGGTGCTGGGGCGGGCGGGGTGCTGACCCGTTAGACGGCCTGCCGCCCAGCCACGTAAACCGCCGCGACCGCGCGATCATCGCCCATCATGATGGTGGGAAACAGCGCCTCCCACAGGTTAGTCGCGCGGTTTGCACGTTGTGCGATTGCGGGGGTGGATTGCAGGTCCAGCACGATAACGTCGCCCTCCATCCCCTTGGAAATATTGCCGATCTTGTCGCCCATCCGCAGGGCGCGGGCAGACCCTGCCGTTGCCAGCCAGATCAGTTGCGCCGGATGCAGCGCCGTGCCGCGCAGCTGTGCCACCTCGTAGGCGGCGGCCATGGTGCGCAGCATGGAAAAGCTGGACCCGCCGCCGGTATCCGTGGCCAGCCCGATGCGCTGCCCCTCGGCCATCAGCCCCGCCATGTCGAACAAGCCCGACCCGATGAACGTGTTGGAGGTCGGGCAGTGGATCAGCGCCGCGCCGACCTCTGCCAGCCTGTCACGCTCGCGCGGCTCTAGGTGGATCGCATGACCGTACAGCCCGTTTGACCCAAGCAGCCCATGCGCCTCGTATGTGTCCAGGTAATCGCGCGCGTTCGGATACAGCCCGCGCACCCATTCGATTTCGGGCTTTTGTTCGGACAGGTGGGTTTGCATCAGGCAATCGGGATGCTCGGCCCAAAGGCTGCCCAGTGCCTCCAGTTGGGCCTCGGTTGAGGTAGGGGAAAAGCGTGGCGTGATCGCACAGGTCGCACGCCCGCGCCCGTGCCATGTACCAATCAGCGCGCGGCTGTCGTCATAGGCCGATTGCGCCGTATCGCGCAGGCCATCTGGCGCGGTGTCCCTGTCCATGCAGGTCTTGCCCGCGACCACGCGCATGTTCCGCGCCTCGGCCGCTTGGAAAAACGCGGTGACGGATGCGGGGTGGATGGTGCAGTAGCTGGCCACGGTCGTGGTGCCACGCGACAGCACGGTATCAAGGTAAAGCCCCGCGATTTCAGCGGCATAGGCGGGGTCGTGAAAGCGCATTTCCTCAGGAAAGGTATAGGTGTTCAGCCAGTCGATCAGCTGCTTGCCCCAGCTGGCGATGATTCCGGTCTGGGGGTAATGCACATGGGCATCGACAAAGCCCGCCACGATCAGCTTGCCGCCGTGATCGACCACCCGCGCCTGCGGATGGGCCACGCGCATTTCCGCTGCCGTCCCGTGGTTGGCGATCTTGCCGCCGGACAACAGAACCGCGCCTGATTCCTCAATCTGTGCGGCTTCGATCCCTTGCGCAAAAGGGTCACCAGTGAACCGCAGCACGCGGCCAAGTAGAAGCGTTTGATCTGTCATGTCACCTGTCCTTCAATCGCAAGCTAGACCGCGAAAATCAGAAGGTAAATCCACCGCATCCCATTGTCCCTTTGCGCCGGATTCAGCTATGGTCCGGCCAAGCGCGCAAGCAGGAGACCGGCATGGCGGACGAACACGACATCACCGATGCCGAAACCTCTGAGACCCAGAGCGAAGAAGCGCATGAAGACCGCGCCTATCATCTGGAGCGCAAAACCGTTGCGGCGATTCTGTTTGCCGTGGATGCCGGTGACAGCGCCCAGCTGACAGAGCTGATGGAGCCGCTGCACCCGGCCGACATCGCTGACGTTCTGGAGCAAATCAACGCCTTTGACCGGCGTCGCCTGATCGAGCTTTATGGTCGCGAATTCGACGGGGATATCCTGTCAGAGGTGGACGAATCCATCCGCGAGGAAGTGATCGGCATCCTGAACCCCGATGTTCTGGCCGATGCTGTGCGCGAGCTGGACAGCGACGACGTGGTCGACCTGCTGGAGGATCTGGACGAGCCGCAGCAAGAGGCGATTCTGGACGCCTTGGAAGATGCCGATCGGGTCGCTGTCGAGCAGGCGATGACCTACCCGGAATATTCTGCCGGGCGTCTGATGCAGCGCGAAGTCGTGATGGCCCCCGAACATTGGACCGTGGGCGAAGCTATTGATTTTCTGCGAAATTCCGAAGATCTTCCGGATCAATTCTACCACGTGGTGCTGGTCGACCCGCTGATGCATCCGGTGGGCAATGTGACGCTTGGCAAGATCATGCGCTCGCATCGTGAAAAGCCGCTGATCGAGATTACCGAAGAAGAATTTCGCACCATCCCCGTTGATCAGGACGAGGGCGACGTGGCCTATGCGTTCAACCAGTATCACCTGATTTCGGCCCCTGTGGTCGATGCCGACGGGCGGTTGACCGGCATTATTACCATCGACGACGCCATGGCCGTGCTGGACGAGGAGCACGAGGAAGACATCCTGCGCCTTGCCGGTGTTGGTGAAAGCGGGTTGAACGACACCGTGCGTGAAACCACGCGCAGCCGTTTCCCATGGTTGGCGGTCAACCTTGTGACGGCGGTTCTGGCCTCATTGGTGATTGCGCAATTCGAAGGCGTGATCGGCCAGTTTGTCGCCTTGGCGGTGCTTATGCCGATCGTCGCTTCGATGGGGGGGAACGCGGGCACGCAGTCGCTGACCGTGGCGGTGCGGTCGATCGCGACCAAAGACCTTACCGGCGCGAACGTCTGGCGGGTGATCCGGCGCGAGGTGCTGGTGGGGCTCGTGAACGGGCTTATCTTTGCGGTGGTGATGGGGATTGTGGGGCTGGTGTGGTTCGATTCGTCCATGTTGGGGGCGGTGATCGCGACAGCTATGGTGATCAACCTTGTGGTGGCCGGTCTGGCGGGCACGGTGATTCCGGTGTTGCTGGACCGGGTGGGGGTCGATCCGGCGCTTGCTTCGGGCGCGTTCGTGACCACGGTGACCGATGTGATCGGGTTCTTCGCCTTTCTGGGCCTTGCCGCCATGGTGCTTATATGACGCTGGACGCGGCAAAGGCTGCGGCGCGAAAGGCGGCCTTTGCCCGACGCAAAGCCGCGCATGCGGCAGGTGGTGCGGGCCGTCCGGGGGTCTTGTCCAGCGTGTTGGCGGGCTATCGCGGCGTGCCTTTGGCCGGATATATGCCGATCCGCACCGAAATCTCGCCCCTTGCCGCGATGGAGGAAGCAGCCGCCCATGGGCCCGTCTGCGTTCCGGTGATCGAGGGCGCGGGGAGGCCGCTGCGCTTTGCCCGGTGGGAGCCGGGCTGCGCCATGGTGTCTGGGGCGTTCGGCGCGCAGGTGCCTGCCACACTGGATTGGATCGAACCGGAAATCCTGATCGTGCCGCTTGTGGCCTTTGACCGCCACGGCGGGCGCTTGGGCTATGGCGGCGGGTTTTATGACCGCACGTTGGAACAGCTGCGCGCCCGCCGCGCCACGCTGGCCATCGGGTTTGCCTATGCTGCGCAAGCGGCGCCAGCCCTGCCGCTGGAGCCGACCGACCAGCCGCTGGACATGATCGTGACCGAGGCCGGGGTGATCCGACTGGATTGACCCGCGCGCGGCGCATTTGGCCGCAGTGTTGGAAAAGGTATTTTCGGAACAGTGAAAGGCTGTTGCGTTGTTGCTTTGTCGCAAGGTTTCTCTTGCGATCTTCGCAGTTGCGGCCTAACCCCATGTCCCATGAAAATACTCTTTCTTGGCGATGTGATGGGGCGGGCAGGGCGTGACGCCGTGGCGACCCATCTGCCCCGGCTGCGCAGTGAATGGAAACTGGATTTCGTCGTGGTGAACGGCGAAAACTCCAGCAACGGAATGGGTTTGACGGGCGAACATGCCAAGCTGCTTTTGCAGGCCGGGGCCGATTGCGTGACCCTCGGGGATCATGCCTTCGATCAGCGCGACATGTTGCAATTCATTGAGAGCGAGCCGCGCATCGTCCGGCCCATCAACTTTGCCAAGACCGCGCCGGGGCGGGGGCATCGCGTGTTCGAGGACGCGCGCGGCCGCAAGGTTCTGGTCGCGCAGGTGCTTGGCAATGTCTTCATGAAGCGGGCGTTTGACGATCCATTTTCCGCCATAGACGGGGTGCTGCGGACCTTTCCGCTGGGCGGGGCGGTGCAGGCGGCCATCGTCGATATGCATTGCGAGGCGACGTCGGAAAAAATGGGTATGGGCCATTTTTGCGACGGGCGCGCCAGCCTTGTGGTCGGCACCCATACCCATGTGCCGACGGCCGATGCGCAGATCCTGCCGGCCGGCACCGCGTTTCAATCCGATGCGGGCATGTGCGGCGATTATGACAGCGTGATCGGCATGGAAAAGGCCGAACCGATGCGCCGTTTCGTGACCGGCATGGCCAAGGGGCGGTTCGTGCCTGCGGCGGGCGAGGCGACCCTGTCGGGCGTCTATATCGAGACGGACGACCGCACCGGTCGCGCCACCACGGTCAAGATGATCCGGCAGGGTGGGCGGCTGGAACAATCCGCGCCGTAACCCGGTCAAAGTCTTGAAATAATGCCGAAAGGCGGGGCTGCGCCCAACGGCGCACTTGCAGGGCGCGCGGGCTTGGTGGAAAGTGGCGCGAACCGGAACCGGCAAACAGGCATCCCATTGGTCCAGCTTCTCGATTTGTCCCAAACCACCCAGGCTGTTGCTACGCTTTTCGTCGTGGTCGGCATGTTTGTGCTGTTCGTGAAGGAATACTATCCGACAGAGGTGGTGGCAATCGGCGGTGCGGCCCTGATGCTGGCGCTTGGTCTGCTGCCTTACGACTCGGCGCTGATGGTGCTGTCCAACCCCGCGCCATGGACCATCGCGGCGATGTTCATCGTGATGGGGGCGCTTGTGCGCACCGGGGCGCTGGATGCCTTTACCTCGATCGCGGATCGCCACGCGCGCAAAAGCCCCAAGCTGGCGATTGCCCTTTTGCTGGCCTTTGTCATCTTTTCATCGGCCATCATGAACAACACGCCGGTGGTGGTGGTGATGCTGCCAGTGTTCGTACAACTGGCGCGAACGATGGATGTTCCGGCCTCTAAGCTGCTGATCCCACTAAGTTATGCGGCGATCATGGGGGGCACGCTGACCCTGATCGGCACCTCGACCAACCTGTTGGTGGACGGTGTGACGCGGGCCAGCGGTCTTGAAGGGTTCTCGATCTTCGAGGTGACGCCGCTTGCGCTGATCCTCGTCGCGTGGGGCATGCTTTACCTGCGGATCGTCGGGCCGATGCTGCTGCCGGAGCGTGACAGCATGGCGAACCTTCTGTCCGACAAAAGCCGGATGAAATTTTTCACCGAGGCGGTGATCCCCCCCGATAGCGACCTGATCGGGCGCGAGGTGACGGGCGTGCAGCTGTTCAAGCGCGAAGGCGTGCGCCTGATCGACGTTGTGCGCGGCGACCAGTCTTTGCGGCGCAACCTGGCCGGCGTCACGCTGGAGGTCGGCGACCGCGTCGTGCTGCGCACGCAGATGACCGAATTGCTGTCGCTTCAGCGCAACAAAAGCCTGAAGCGTGTGGACCAGGTGAGCGCGGTCGAAACCTCGACCGTTGAGGTGCTGATTACGCCGGGCTGTAAGATGGTGGGCCGCTCGCTTGGCTCGCTGCGTCTGCGGCGGCGGTTCGGGGTCTATCCGCTGGCCGTGCATCGCCGGAACCAGAACATCGGCCGCCAGCTGGAAGAGCTGGTCGTGCGCGTCGGCGATACCCTGCTGCTGGAGGGCGCGCCCGCCGACATTCAGCGTCTTGCACAGGAAATGGAACTGGTCGACGTATCGCACCTCTCGGCCCGAGCGTTTCGCCGTGGCCATGCGCCCGTGGCGATTGTGGCCCTGTTGGGCGTGGTCGTGCTGGCCGGGCTTGGCATCGCGCCTATTCTGCCGCTTGCGGTGATCGCCACGGCGGTGGTTCTGCTGACCCGCTGCATCGACGCGGACGAGGCGTTTTCCTTTATCGAGGGCCGCCTGCTGGCGCTGATCTTTGCCATGCTTGCCATCGGTGCGGCACTGGAACACACGGGCGCGGTGGCGTTGATCGTGAAAGGCGTCGCGCCGCTGTTCGCCGACCTGCCACCGGCGTTGATCATCTGGTCGATCTACATCCTGACCAGCGTGCTGACGGAAATGGTGTCGAACAACGCCGTTGCCGTGGTGGTGACACCGATCACCATCGGGCTGGCTGGGGCCATGGGCGTGGACCCGCGCCCGCTGGTGGTGGCAGTCATGGTCGCCGCCTCGTGCAGCTTTGCCACGCCGATCGGCTATCAGACCAACATGCTGGTCTATGGTCCCGGCGGTTATAAGTTCACCGACTTCCTGCGGGTGGGGGTGCCATTGAACCTGTCGATGGGGCTTTTGTCCGCCGCCATCATCCCGTTCATCTGGCCGTTCTAGGACTATTCAGGCCGGTTTGGGCTGGGGCGACAACACACCGCCGTCCTGCCCGACATGCATCCAAGAGGGCAGCGGGAAGGACGGGTTGAACAGCTGCGTCTGGCCGAAACCAAAGGCGCTGTCCTGACAGCACAGGCGGTCGCGCATCAGAGGCCAGACCTGGCTGGCCAGGAATTTCTGATCCGCCGTGCGGTCATTCGTCGTGGCGGCGTGATCCTTGACATAGGCCAGAATGCGTTTGCCCATCTGGCCGATATTTCCGCGATGCGCGCCCCAAAGTCCGGCCAGGATCAGCTCGCAATGGCTGGGGTAGTCGCGCATGACATGAAATGGTTTGTCGCTGTCCAGCCAGCCCTGCACGGCGACCCGTTCGCGGATGTTCAGCACCGCGTCGGCGTCGCGGACAAGGTAGATCAGAACCTCGGGGTCGTCCTCGACCAGGAAGCGCCAGAACAGGCCATAGCGGGCAGCAGGCAGGTTATCGACCTGCCGCAGCTGCGCACCATTGGCCACCAGCGCCTTGCGAACCGGATCAGCCACAGAGGCGTCGATATAGAACCGCGCGGTCCAACCGGGGTAAAGGTGCCGCGCGACCACGGCATTGCGGATCGCCCCGTCAAGGTAACGTTTGTTCGTCCCCCACAAAGAGAACGAGATGATGTTCCGGCTGGGCTGTTCGGGGTCGAACACATGGGTGGCAGGTGCAAAGCGGCGCGACATCTGCGGTACCGCCGCGTCCTTTAGTTTCAGGGCTTTACGCCCTGACGCATGGGCCTGTTCCATCTGGCCCGCGCGGGCGTGCAATTCGGCCAGCAGGGAATGGCGCCGCGTCATCGACATGCGGGTCGATTGCGACAGAAGGGCAATCGCATCCTCCCAGGTGCCGCCACGCATCATGCAGGACACGAGGTTTTCCTCGGTCTCGGCATCGGGGCGGATCACATGGGCGCGCTTGCCATGCTTGACCGCGGCGGCATAATCCCCGCGGTTGAAGGCATCGGCGCACAAAAGGCGCGGGGCGGTCGCATGCGTGGCAGGGGCCCGCGACAAGGCCTCGGCCTCGGCTGCGGTCAGGGTCACATGGCCCCGCGCCAGAATATCGGCAATCAAATCGTCCAGCACGGCCACGGTCATTACCTTCACTACTCACCCACGTGCCGCAACCTAGCGCCAAGCGAAAGGGGGCGCAATTGCGCGCTGCACTTGCGGCCACCCATTGCGCTGACATATAGAAGCGCGGAACCAAACTTCAGTATACGAGCAAACGGAGGCTCCATGGCCGGCCACTCAAAATGGGCAAACATCCAGCACCGGAAGGGGCGTCAGGACAAGATCCGCGCCAAGCTGTTCTCGAAACTCTCGAAAGAGATCACCGTCGCCGCGAAAATGGGCGACCCTGATCCCGAGAAGAACCCGCGCCTGCGGCTGGCCGTAAAAGAGGCAAAGTCCTCTTCGGTGCCCAAGGACGTGATCGAACGCGCGATCAAGAAATCCATGGCGGGCGAGGGCGAGGATTACGAAGAAATCCGCTATGAGGGTTATGGCCCGAACGGTGTGGCCGTGATCGTCGAGGCGATGACCGATAACCGCAACCGCACCGCGTCCAGCGTGCGGTCCACATTTACCAAGAATGGCGGCAACCTTGGCGAAACCGGGTCTGTCGGGTTCATGTTCGAACGCAAGGGCGAGGTGGTCTATCCTGCTTCTGTGGGCGATGCGGACACCGTCTTCGAAGCTGCGATCGAAGCCGGGGCGGAGGATGTCGAAAGCTCGGAAGATGGCCACACCATCTGGTGCGCCGACACCGATCTGAACGACGTGTCCAACGCATTGGAAGCGGCGCTTGGCGAAAGCGAATCCGCCAAGCTGATCTGGAAGCCCACCACCACGACAGAGATGGACCTTGAGGGCATGGAGAAGCTGATGAAGCTGATCGACGCCTTGGAAGATGACGATGACGTGCAGCGCGTCACCGCCAACTTCGAAGCCAGTGACGAGGTGATGGAGCAGCTTTAATCCGCCCCGATCCAGTTAAAGGGCGTCTTCGGGTGCCCTTTTTTGTTGTCTGCCAACGGGTTGCTGGCGCCCGTTAAGGTTTCTGAAGGTTTGGTTGGTATTGTGTAAACTTGCGGGGTTTGGTTTGATTGTTGAAAAGTTAATTTAATCCGGCATGTATGGTGCGATGTTAATGTTTTAAATCAACCTTCTGCTTGTTGGTTTCGGTCAATTTTGGCAAGAATGGCTGTTCCTGTAGTTGTGAAAATGAGTCTCTTAAATCGCAAATATCTACGATATTTGGCTGTCAGATTCCAGAATCCCGATATTGCTATGGGCTGCACTCCCTAGGCCCGCTCTGCCCGACAAACCGGGCAGAGGGCGCGATTTTCTATCGAGCAGAAGCATCTTGGGGATCAGCTCAGTTTCTCGGAAAAGAACTGCATCATCGCCTGCCAACTGTGCCCGTCCGCGGCCTTGTTGTAATCGGCCCCGGTGGAATTCGCCGCCGGTGCGGTAAAGGCGTGGCTGGTGTGGCCAAAGGCCAGCATCTGCCAGTCGGGGCAATGGGTGGTCAGTTCCGCCGCCAGGCCCACGGTGGCGTCGGGCGGGCAAAGCGGGTCGTCCCAGCCATGACAGATCAGCATGTCGGCGCGCATCGCCACGCTGCCCGTGCGTGGCGGATCATAGACGCCGTGCATGGTAACGCCGGCGCGAAAACCGGCCCCGCGGCGCGCGAGGTCCAGCACCGCCTTGCCACCAAAACAATAGCCCGGGGCACCGATCCGCCCCTTGGCGACGCAGGGCAGGGCCGCCATGGCATCCAGTGCCGCCCGCATCCGCGCGGCCAGCGTGGCGCGGTCGGCTTGCAGCCCGGCCATTTGCGCCATCGCCGCCTCTCGGCTTGCGGCCAGATAGCTGCGGCCGTAGTAATCGACGCCCAAGGCCACGTATCCGGCGGCTGCCAGGTCGTCGCAAACCTTTCTTTCCTTATCCGACAGGCCGGAAAAGACGGGGACGACCAGAATGCCGACGGCGGGCGCGTCCGATGCGGGCCTGGCAAGATAACCGTGGCACGCCGTGCCGTTAGCGTCATAGATATGGTCGTTGATTTTGGCCCCCTGCATTGGTTTCGCTGTGAAACTGGCAGCGAAAACAGGAGAAGAAAAGCATGTCCTCCGCCTTTGCCGGGTTTTCCCTAGGTCTTTCGCTGATCCTTGCCATCGGCGCGCAGAATGCCTTTGTGCTGCGGCAGGGTTTGCGGCGCGAGCATGTGTTTGCGGTCGTGTTGACCTGTGCGCTGTCCGACGCGCTGCTGATCGCCGCCGGTGTGGCGGGATTCGGGGTGATGGTGGAACTGGTCCCGTGGCTGGAGCCGGTGATGCGCTACGGTGGCGCGGCCTTCCTTATCTTTTATGGCGCGCGGGCCTTTCGCGCCGCTTGGCGCGGCGGAGAGGTGCTGGACACCAATATGGCTGTCCGTGCGGGCAGCCTGCGCAAGGCGCTGTTGACCTGCCTGCTGCTGACATGGGCCAACCCTCATGTCTACCTTGATACGGTGGTGCTGCTTGGCTCTATCTCGGCCCAGCACGAGGATCGGTTGGGGTTTGCCTTGGGTGCCATGACGGCCAGTTTCGTCTTCTTCTTCTCGCTTGGATACGGCGCGCGGCTGCTGGCACCGCTGTTCGCGCGACCGGTGGCTTGGCGGGTGCTGGACGGGCTGGTGGGGCTGGTGATGTGGGCCATCGCGGCCAAGCTGCTGCTGGAGCATTAGGTAGCTTTTCCTTGCGGCGGCGGGCCTCTCTGCTATCCATCCACCATGCAGAATTTAAGCCCGCAGTCCGTTAAGGGCGTTCTTTGGATGGTCGTCACCGGGGTGCTGTTTGTCGGCGTGACCGGCCTTGTGCGCTATACCGGTCCCGTTGTGCCCGCGGCCGAAGCGGCCTTTTTGCGCTATGCCATTGGTTTGGTGTTCCTTTTACCGATGCTGCGGCCCTTGTTGCGGATGCGTCTGGATGCGCGCCAGATCAGGATTTTCGCCATGCGCGGGGCGTTTCACACGATCGGCGTGTCGCTGTGGTTTTACGCGATGGTGCATATCTCGATCCAGGATGTGACGGCAATGAACTATCTGTCGCCCATCTATGTGACGCTGGCGGCGGCGGTGTTCCTGAAAGAGCGGTTGGCCCTGCGCCGGATCATCGCCATTGGCGTGGCGCTGATGGGAGTGATGATCGTGCTGCGCCCCGGCCTGCGTGCAATCGAACCGGGTCATTATGCAATGCTGGTGGCGACGCTGGCCTTTGGCGCGTCTTATTTGCTGGGCAAGATCGCATCGGGGATTGCGCCGCCCGCGGTGGTGGTGGCGATGCTGTCGGTGACGGTGGCGATCGGGCTGGCGCCCCTGGCGGCGCTTGACTGGGTGACGCCCAGCTGGACCGCTTTGGGCCTGCTGGCCCTGACCGCGTTGCTGGCCACACTGGGCCATTACACGATGACGCTGGCCTTTGCCGCGGCGCCTTTGACCGCGACGCAGCCGGTCACGTTCCTGCAGCTGATCTGGGCCACGGTGCTTGGCGTGACCGTCTTTGACGAGGCATTCGATTTCTGGGTGATGGTCGGCGGATCGCTGATCCTGGGGGCGGTGGTGTTCATCACCTGGCGCGAGGCGGTGCTGAACCAGCGCGTGACCCCTGCGGCGGGCGCGACGAAATTCTAAGCCCCGGGGGCGGGCCACCCGCATGGGCGGCCCACCTGTGGTTCAGCCGCGCGGGTCCAGAAGGCGCGTCAGCAAGATTTGCGGAGTGATCTGGCCCACGACCGCATCGCCGCGCGTCACCGCCAGCGGGGAGGCGGCTGTTTTCGCCGCCTTCATCACGACGCGGATGGGCGTGGTGCTGGCGATGGCCTCGCCGGTCTCGCCGGATACATCTTCCATCACATCGGCGGCCGTCAGAACGCCAAGCGGGTTCATATGGGACACGAATTCGGATACGTAATCATTCGCGGGCTTGGTGAAAATCTCTTGCGGGGTGCCGCATTGAACGATGCGCCCGCCCTCCATGATGGCGATGCGGTTGCCGATCTTGAACGCCTCGTCCAGGTCATGAGACACGAAGATGATCGTGCGTTTCAGGCGGCTTTGCAGGTCCAGCAATTCGTCTTGCAAATGGGTGCGGATCAGCGGGTCGAGGGCCGAGAATGGCTCGTCCATCAGCAGGATCGGGGCCTCGGTTGCAAAGGCGCGGGCAAGGCCCACACGCTGCTGCATCCCGCCGGACAAATCGCCCACCTTGCGGTCAGCCCAATCGGCCAGCCCGACCAGTTCAAGCTGGGCTTCGACGCGGGCGTTGCGCTGTTTGGGGTCGATCCCTGCCAGTTCCAGCCCCAAGCCGACATTTTCGCGCACGCTGCGCCAGGGCAGCAGGCCGAACTGCTGGAACACCATGGCCACGTTGTGCTGGCGGATCTGGCGCAGGGTCTTGGGGTCGGCGTTGGTGACATCCTTCATGCCTTGATCGGTGGCGACCTCGACATGGCCGCGCACCACGGGATTCAGCCCGTTCACGGCGCGCAACAGCGTGGATTTGCCAGACCCCGAAAGCCCCATCAGGACGAGGATCTCGCCCTCTTCCACGGTCAGCGAACAGTTGTGGACCCCCAGCACCTGACCCGTGTCGCGCTGGATTTCCGCGCGGTCCTGCCCGGCATCCATCAGCGGTAGGGCCTGGTCAGGGTAATCGCCGAAGACGATGGAAACATTGTCGAAAATTACAGCGCTCATTTGCGTTCCATCCTTAGCACACGGTCCAGAATGATGGCGACCACCACGATGATGAAGCCCGATTCAAAGCCGAGGGCCGTGTTCACCTGGCCAAGCGCGCGCATCACTGGCACGCCCAGCCCGTTCGCGCCCACAAGCGCGGCGACCACGACCATCGACAGCGACAACATGATCGTCTGGTTCAGCCCGGCCATGATCTGCGGCAGGGCATAGGGCAGTTCGACCTTCCAAAGGGTCTGGCGCGGGGTTGCGCCGAAAGCACGGACTGCCTCCAAAAGTGCCTGCGGGGTCGAGGAAATGCCAAGTTGGGTCAGGCGGATCGGCGCGGGCAGCACGAAGATCACCGTGGCCAGCAGGCCCGGCACCATGCCGATGCCGAAAAACACGATCGCGGGAATAAGATAGACGAAGGGCGGCAGGGTTTGCATCAGGTCCAGAACGGGGCGCAAGAACGCGTTGAACCTAGGCCGGTGCGCGGCGGCGATGCCGATCGGCACACCCAGCCCCATGCAGACCACGCAAGACGACAGCACCAGCGTCAGGCTTTCGGTGGTTTCTTCCCAATAGCCCTGGTTGATGATGAAAAGCAGGCCCAGAAACACGAATAGCGATGTCTTCCAACTGCGCTGCGTTGCATAGGCAATGGCGGTGAACAGCACCACCATGACCAGCGGGTGCGGGGTCTGCAGCACCCAAAGAATGCCGTCGATCATATGTTCAAGCCCGGTCGAGACCGCGTCGAACACGTCTTCGAAATTATCCTTGAGGAAGTCGAAGATTTTCTTGGCGGTCTTGCCCACCGGGATCTTCTCGTCTTCCAGCCAGTCCATGACTGAAGCCATTGCGTTTCCTTGCTTTTCCCTGTCCGTGCGCGCCTTTGTCAGGCGTCTGAAATGTTGCGCCCCCCGCGATTGGCGGGGGGCGCCTTATCCGGCCGTTTTACAGGCCCAGTGCGGATCTCACCGCTGCCAGACCGTCGCCGCCATCCTTGGTGGTGACGCCGTCCAGCCAGCCGGCCCATGCGTCGGGGTTGGCTTTCAGCCATGCCTCGGTCGCGTCATCGGCATCTTCGCCATCGTCCAGGATCTGGCCCATGATCTGGTTTTCCATGGGAAGCGAGAAGCGCAGGTTCGCCAGCAGCTTGCCCACGTTGGGGCATTCCGCGGAATAGCCCATGCGGGTCACGGTGTTCACCACGCCTTCACTGCCAAAGAAATCCTCGCCGCCGGGCAGGTATTTCAGTTCGAAATTGGCGTTCATGGGGTGCGGTTCCCAACCGAGGAAGACAACGTCTTCGCCCTTGCCATAGGCGCGATCGACCTGCGCCAGCATGCCTTGTTCGGAGGATTCGACAACTTCGAACCCTTCCAGGCCGTGCTTGTTTTCCTCGATCAGGGACACAAGGTAGCCGTTGCCCTCGTTGCCCGGCTCGATCCCGTAAATCTTACCATCAAGGCTGTCCTTGAACTTGGCGATATCCGCATAGGATTTCAGGCCCTTTTCATAGGTATAGGCGGGCACGGCGAGGGTGTACTTGGTGCCTTCCAGGTTCACGGCCACGGATTCGATCTCGCCCGATTCCAGGTAGGGGGTGATCGCCGCAGTCTGTGCGGGCATCCAGTTGCCAAGGAAGGCGTCCACGTCGTCGCTTTCCAGCGAGGCGAAGGTGACGGGAACAGACAGCACCTTGAGGTCCACGTCATAGCCCAGTGCCTCAAGCACATGCTTGGTGGCAGAGGTGGTCGTGGTGATGTCGGTCCAGCCCACATCCGACATCGTGACCTTGCCGCAATCGGCAAAGGCGGGGGCCGCCGCCATGATGGCAATGGCCGACAGAGTGGATTTCAAACGCATAGGTAACTCCCTGTTATGTGTGAGTGCTTCGTTTCTTGATTGACGAGTCAATAAAAACCGAATTAGCTGGTCCCGGCAAGCAATAGTTGGAAGATTCATGCCAAGAGTCGGAGCAGAGCCTATACGCCGGGCAGCGCTAGTAAAAGCCACCATCGCCGAGATCGGCGAGGCAGGAACGCTGGATGTCACCGTCAGCCGCATCGCCAAGCGGGCCGGTATGTCATCGGCCCTGGCGCATCATTACTTTGGCGGAAAGGAAGATATCTTTCTGGCCGCGATGCGCCACGTCTTGACGGTTTACGGCGCCGAAGTGCGCGGCGCATTGGCCATGGCCGACGGGTCGCGCGCGCGGGTCGAAGCCATTGTGCGGGCCTCGTTCTCGGACACCAGTTTCCGACGAGAGGTGATCGCGGCATGGCTGAATTTCTACGTCTTGGCGCAATCCAGCGCGGCGGCGCGGCGGCTTTTGGTGATCTACCAACGGCGTTTGCAGGCGAATCTGTGCCACGGGCTGCGGCCCCTGGTGGGTGATCGCGCCTGTATCGTGGCGAATAACATCGCCGCCCTGATCGACGGTGGCTACCTGCGCCAGTCACTGGGGCAGGGTGCGGCGGACGGACAGACGGCAGTCGATCATGTGCTGGGATATCTGGCACTGGAACTTGAAAGGGCGACGGCATGAAAAAGCCGAATATTCTGATTTTCATGGTGGACCAGTTGAACGGCACGCTGTTTCCCGACGGGCCGGTGGACTGGTTGCATGTGCCCAATATCCGGGCATTGGCGGAACGGTCCACGCGGTTCCGCAATGCCTACACGGCCTCGCCGCTTTGCGCGCCGGGGCGGGCGGCCTTCATGTCGGGGCAGTTGCCGTCGGCCACGGGGGTCTATGACAACGCGGCCGAATTCGCTTCGTCGATCCCCACCTATGCGCACCAGCTGCGCCGTGCGGGCTATCACACCTGCCTGTCGGGCAAGATGCATTTCGTCGGTCCCGATCAGTTGCACGGGTTCGAGGAACGCCTGACCACCGACATCTACCCGCCCGACTTCGGCTGGACGCCCGATTACCGCAAGCCGGGCGAGCGGATCGAATGGTGGTATCACAACATGGGTTCCGTCACCGGGTCGGGCGTGGCCGAGATTTCCAACCAGATGGAATATGACGATGAGGTTGCCTATCACGCCACCCGCAAGGTCTATGATCTGGGGCGACGCAAGGATGGCCGCCCGTGGTGCCTGACAGTCAGCTTTACCCACCCACATGACCCTTATGTGGCGCGCAAGAAATACTGGGATTTGTATAACGATTGCCAGCACTTGGAGCCTGAAGTTCCGGCGATCCCTTATGAAGCGCAAGATGCCCATTCCAAGCGGATATTCGACGCGAACGACTGGCGCAGTTTTGATATTTCTCGCGAGGATATTCGCCGCTCGCGGCAGGCCTATTTCGCCAATATCTCATACCTCGATGATAAAATCGGCGAGGTGATGGAGGCGCTGCGCGGCACGCGGCAGGAAGAGGATACGATCATCCTGTTCGTGTCCGATCACGGCGACATGCTGGGCGCGCGGGGCCTGTGGTTCAAGATGAGCTTTTACGAAGGATCGGCGCGGGTGCCGGTGATGATTTCCGCCCCGCAGATGCAGCCCGGAGTGGTGACGGACCCGGTGTCGAATATCGACATCTGCCCGACGCTTTGCGATCTGGCCGACGTCAGCATGGAGGAGGTCGCCCCCTGGACCACAGGCGAGTCGCTGGTGCCGCTGGGGCAGGGGGGCAAGCGGACCAGTTCCGTGGTCATGGAATACGCGGCCGAAGCCTCGTATGCGCCGATGGTCAGCCTGCGGCAGGGCAAGTGGAAGTTCAACCGCTGCGCCCTGGACCCCGACCAGCTGTTCAACCTGGAGGCTGACCCGAATGAGATGACAAATCTGGCGGATGATCCCGTCCATGCCGATGTGCTGGCCGAATTTGACGCCGAGGCGAAATCCCGCTGGGATCTGGCCCGTTTCGATGCCGATGTGCGCCAAAGCCAGGCCCGCCGCTGGGTGGTCTACGAGGCGCTGCGCAACGGGTCCTATTTCCCGTGGGATTACCAGCCTCTGCAAAAGGCATCGGAGCGTTACATGCGCAACCACATGGACCTGAACGTGGTCGAGGAAAACGCCCGCTATCCACGCGGGGAATAAGCCCTTCGGGCCGCCCCTTGTCGGGCGCGCCACCCACCCACCCCGCGCCCGACAAGGGGCGAGACCAAGCTTTCTTTGTTCTGCAAATACTCTCGCCGGAGGCGAAAATGACCGACTATCCGACCCAACCCACCGCCAGCCATTTCGTGAATGGTGCCTATCTTGAAGACACCACTGGTGATGTGATTGACGTGATCTACCCCGCCACGGGCGCGGTGATCGGGCGCGTCCACGCCGCCACTCCCGCGGTGATCGAGGCGGCCATCACCTCGGGCCGCGCGGCGCAGGTGGAATGGGCCAAGCTGTCGAGGCGTGAGCAGGGCCGCATCTTGCTACGCGCCGCCGAAATGATCCGTGCGCGCAACCGCGAATTGTCGGTTCTGGAAACCCATGACACGGGCAAGCCCTTGCAGGAAACGCTGGTGGCCGATGCGACCAGTGGCGCGGATGCGCTGGAATATTTCGGCGGTCTGGCGGGCAGCCTGACGGGCGAGCATATTCAACTGGGCGAGGATTGGGCCTATACGCGACGCGAGGCTTTGGGCCTGTGCGTCGGGATCGGCGCGTGGAATTACCCCACCCAGATTGCCTGCTGGAAGGGCGCGCCTGCACTCGCTTGCGGCAATGCGATGGTTTTCAAACCTTCTGAGACCACGCCACTGTCGGCGCTGAAAGTGGCAGAAATCCTGCACGAGGCGGGCCTGCCGGCGGGCCTGTTCAACGTGGTGCAGGGCGCGGGGGCGGTGGGCGGTGCCCTGGTGAATGATCCACGCGTGGACAAGGTGTCGCTTACCGGGTCGGTGCCGACGGGGCAGAAGGTTTATGCGCAGGCGGCGGCCGGATTGCGCCATGTGACGATGGAACTGGGCGGCAAATCCCCCATGGTCGTGTTCGAGGATGCCGACATCGACGATGCCGTGGGCGGTGCGATCCTTGGGAACTTCTATTCGTCGGGTCAGATTTGCAGCAATGGAACGCGGGTTTTCGTGCATAAATCCATCCGCGAGGCGTTCCTGACCCGGCTGGCCGAACGGCTGGAAGGCGCGGTGATGGGCGATCCGTTGGACGAGGCGGTGAATTTCGGCCCCATGGTCAGCGAAGGCCAGATCGCCATTGTCGAGCGCTATGTGGCCAAGGGGATCGAGGAGGGCGCGCGGCTGGTGTGCGGCGGTAAGCGTTTGGACAAAGAGGGGTACTGGATGCCCGCCACGGTGTTTGCCGATGTGACCGACGATATGACCATCGCCCGCGAGGAGATTTTCGGCCCCGTCATGTGCGTGCTGGATTTCGAAGACGAGGTCGAGGTTCTGGCCCGCGCCAATGACACTGAATACGGGCTGGCGGCGGGGGTGTTCACCCGTGATCTGGCCCGCGCACACCGCATGGTGGCGGGATTCGAGGCGGGGACTTGTTTCATCAACTCCTACAACGATGCGCCGGTCGAGATGCCGTTCGGGGGGGTGAAAATGTCAGGCGTGGGGCGTGAAAACTCCAAGGCTGCGATCGAGCATTATAGCCAGGTGAAAAGCGTTTACGTGCGCATGGGCAAGGTCGATGCGCCGTTTTGAATGTTTGGCGGGCGCCGCCTTGGCGGAACGCCCACCCTCCCACCCCGTTCCGCCAAGGCGGCTTTGGCGCAGGCGGGGCGTTTGTGATGCGGCGGGGCCGTGAAAAGGATTAAGTGATGGACGCGGAATTTGTGATTGTCGGCGCGGGCTCTGCGGGCTGCGCGATTGCCTATCGTTTGGCCAAGGCGGGCCGCAAGGTGGTGGTGATAGAGGAGGGCGGCAGCGACGCCGGTCCGTTCATCCAGATGCCCGCCGCGCTGAGTTATCCCATGAATATGGGGGTCTACGATTGGGGGTTCCAATCAGAGCCGGAGCCAAACCTGGGCGGCCGCCGTCTGGCCACGCCGCGCGGCAAGGTTCTGGGCGGATCGTCCAGCATCAACGGGATGGTCTATGTGCGCGGCCATGCCCGCGATTTTGACCATTGGGCCGAGGCGGGCGCACATGGTTGGGCCTATGCCGATGTGCTGCCCTATTACAAGCGGATGGAGCATTGGCACGGTGGCTTGTCAAATTATCGCGGCAATTCTGGCCCCTTGCATGTGACGCGAGGGCCGCGTCGCAACCCGTTGTTCCATGCCTTTGTCGAGGCGGGGAAACAGGCCGGATACGAGCTGACCGATGACTATAACGGCGAAAAGCAGGAAGGGTTCTGCCCGATGGAGCAGACCGTCTGGCGCGGGCGTCGCTGGTCGGCGGCCAATGCCTATCTGCGTCCCGCGATCAAGACCGGAAATTGCCGCGTGATCCGCGGTTTTGCTCGCCGCGTGGTGATGAAAGGCCGTCGCGCCGTGGGGGTGGAAATCATCCGCAAGGGCCAGGCGCGGGTGATACGTGCCGCAGCAGAGGTGGTTCTGGCCGCGTCCTCGATCAACTCGCCCAAGCTGCTGATGCTGTCGGGGATCGGTCCTGCCGCGCATCTGGCCGAACATGGCATTGACGTGGTGGCGGATCGCAAGGGCGTGGGGCAGAACCTTCAGGACCATCTGGAGCTGTATATCCAGATGGCGGCCAGTAAGCCCATAACCCTTTATAAACACTGGAATATTGTCAGCAAGGCAGTGATCGGGGCGCAATGGCTGTTCACTGGCAAGGGTCTTGGCGCTTCGAACCAGTTTGAAAGCGCGGCTTTCATCCGGTCGTCCAAGGGCGTGGATTACCCCGACATCCAGTATCATTTCCTGCCGATTGCCATGCGCTATGATGGCAAGGCCGCAGCCGAGGGGCACGGGTTCCAGGCCCATGTGGGACCGATGCGGTCGGCGTCGCGGGGGGCGGTCACGCTGGCTTCGGCCGACCCTGCGGATGCGCCGAAGATTTTCTTCAACTACATGAGCGAGGAGTGCGACTGGATCAATTTCCGCAAATGTATTCGCCTCACCCGCGAGATTTTTGGGGAAGAAGCGTTCAAGCCTTACGTCAAGCACGAGATTCAGCCGGGTGCCGCCGTGCAAAGCGACGCCGAGTTGGATGACTTCATCCGCGAACATGCGGAAAGCGCCTATCATCCCTGCGGCACCTGCAAGATGGGCGCGGCGGACGATCCGATGGCGGTGGTTGACCCCGAGGCCCGCGTGATCGGGATCGAGGGGCTGCGGGTGGCCGACAGCTCGATCTTTCCGCGCATCACCAATGGCAACCTGAACGCCCCGTCGATCATGGTGGGCGAGAAGGTCAGCGACCTGTTGCTGGGGCTTGCACCCTTGCCGCCAGAGAACCTGCAACCTTGGATGCATCCTGATTGGCAGACCGAACAGCGGTAAAAACAACGCCAAAATCTTAATGATCGGTTAAGCAATCGTTAACAAAAGGTCTTGTC
This sequence comes from Rhodobacteraceae bacterium UBA3069, assembly GCA_002366795.1. Taxonomy (GTDB): domain Bacteria; phylum Pseudomonadota; class Alphaproteobacteria; order Rhodobacterales; family Rhodobacteraceae; genus UBA3069. Next base: position 28,921 of record DFBX01000004.1, read on the forward strand.
TCGCCATGGCTTCCCAACGATATCGGGGGAATGTTAAGGATTTGGTCTGTTTTCGTTCTGCTGCTTGCTGCCGCGCCCGCCTTGGCGGGGCCGCAGGGGCGAATTCATGTGATTGATGGCGATACATTCGATGTGGGTGGAACGCGCGTGCGCCTGCACGGGGTCGACGCGCCGGAAAGCAAACAGACCTGCCAGACCGAGCAGGGTGTGGCATGGGGCTGCGGGCAATGGGTCAACGCGCAGGTGCGCGGCCTTTTCGAGGGCAAGCGCGCCCGCTGCACCGCCGTGGACACCGACCGTTACGGCCGCGTGGTGGCCAAATGCGCGGTGAATGGCGTGGATATGGGCGAGGAGATCGTGGCCAGCGGGCTGGCCTTTGCCTATCGCAAATATTCGTGGGATTATGACCTGACCGAAAAACAGGCCGCCGTGGCCGATCGCGGGTTGCATGCCAGCCGGGTGCAGACACCGGCGCAGTATCGCAAGACCCGCACCAAGGGTGCGCATTCCGCCGGGCGAATGCCGGATCAAGGGCAATATCTCGAAATCGGGCCAAATCTATCACATGCCGGGGCAAGAGCATTACGAGCGCACCGGTATCAGCGAACGCAAAGGCGAGCGGTGGTTCTGCACCGAGGCCGAGGCCGTGCAGGCCGGATGGCGGCGCGCGCGGCGCTGATTTGTGCGCCTTTGCGCAGGGGGGGGGGCGGATCGGGCCGTGGTGCATCGCGTTGCGGATGTTAGTGTCCGATACATGGACGAGCTTTCGATAGACACCCGCCAAGGATTGCCCGAACACCTGTGTGTACTGGCCGACCTATACCCGCGCGAGACATGGCGTGGGCACCCCAATTTCAACCAGCTGACCGCGTTCTGGCTGGAACGCCACCTGATGTTCAGGCAGGTTCTGGCCAAGATCACCGAAGCGTCGCAGACCTATCTGGACGACCCGCAGCAGCCGCGCTTCGCGCCGGAACTGTCGCGCTACACCGGGTTCATGCTGAACGAATTGCACGGGCACCATTCGATCGAGGATGCACATTATTTCCCGCGTTTCCAGACGTTTGACAAGCGGTTGGTGCGGGCGTTCGACATGCTGGACATGGATCACCACGCGCTTGACAGGCATATGCACGGGCTGACCGAGGCGACCAATGCGGTGCTGGCATCCCTGTCGCGCGGGCAAAGGGCCAAGGACGAGGTGGGGGCGCTTTTGCAGGTGCAAGAGGGGTTCCATCGTTTCCTGGATCGGCATCTGAGCGACGAGGAAGAGGTGATCGTGCCAGTGATCCTGGAATATGGCGCGGAATTGGAGTGAGTTGATCCGTGTCAAAGCCGCGAAGGCCGCTGATTTCTAGAGTGGGTCGAACCATTCAAAAGGAGACACGCGAATGTCGAACACACCCCATGAGCTGCACGAAGAATTTCCCGAACTGGCCGAGCGTATCACCGCGCTGAAAACCTCGGATGCGCATTTCGCCAAGCTGGCGGAAGAGTATCACGAGATGAACCGCGCGGTGCATCGGGCCGAATCCAATGTCGAGCCGATGAACACGCTGGCCGAAAGCGAATTGCGCAAGAAACGCGCGGCGCTGAAGGACGAAATTTACAAGATGTTGACCGCACCTGCATAAGCGGTTGCGACGAGGTAAAGGAGAGGCCGCCCTAGATTGGGGCGGCCTTTTTTGTTTTGGAAGCAAAGGGTTGCGGGCCGATTCGGGCGGCAAGCCGCCGTCAGCGACCCGCGCTGCCGCGGACAGGCCGGTGGCTGGATCAGCCCACCCGATAGGGCAGCACGCCGCGTTCGTCCGTGTCGATGGTCAGCCGCCGTTCCAGCGGCGGAACCGAGCGTTGGTGGCAATCCGTGCGCTCGCAGATGCGGCAGGAAATACCAATTGGTTCAAAGGCTTGCGGGTTGGACAGGTCCAGGTCGTCAGCATAGACCAACTGGTCGGCGTGGCGCACTTCGCAGCCCAGGGCTATGGCGAAGCGGCGGGTGCGCGCGCCGAAGCTGCCGCCCGGTTTGGACACATCCCGCGCAAGAGAGATATAGCGCACCCCGTCCGGTGTTTCCGCCAGTTGGCGCAGAAATCTGACAGGGGTTTCAAAGGCTTGGTGGACATTCCACAGCGGGCAGGCCCCGCCGAAACGGGCGAATTGCAGCCGTGTCGCGGAGTGGCGTTTGGTGATGGTTCCGGCCTGATCCACCCGTACGAAGAAGAAGGGCACGCCCTTGGCACCGGGGCGTTGCAGGGTGGACAGCCGGTGGGCCACCTGTTCAATGCTGGCACCGAACAGATAGGCGAGGCGTTCCAGGTCGTGGCGGGTCTGCTGGGCGGCCTGCTGGAAGGCGGTATAGGGCATCAGCGCGGCCCCGGCGAAGTAATTGGCAAGGCCGATTTTGGCAATCGCGCGGGCCTCTTCCGATTGGAAGCGGGCCAGGTCCAGCGTCGCCTCAAGCAGGGCGTCCTGCCGCAACAGGGCCAGTTGCAGCAGCATCTGGAAGGACTGCGTTTCAGGCGCGGCGCGGGACGATAGGGTCAGGGTTTGGGTCGCTGCATCATAGCGGCGCAGCACATGGGTGTCCGCGAATTTCAGCGTGATTCCAATGGCTTCGAGTGTCTTTGTGACATGGTTGCGAATGCCGTCGCGGGCCTGTCCGGCAAAGTGTTCAGCGGCGCGGTCCACGGCGTCGAGGTAGTTGTCGCAGTAGTGGAAAAAGTCGCGCACCTCGTCCCAGGGGGAGGGGCGCATCTGGGCGTCCTCGCGGCCCAATGCCTCGTCTAGGGAGGCAAGGCGTTCATGGGTCTGGCGATAGGCGCGGTGCAGGTCCAGAAAAGCGCGGGCAAGGGCGGGCGCGTTCGACGCGGTCAGGCGCAGGTCAGCCAGCGGAGGGGAGGCTTCGGCAAAGATGGGATCGGCCATCGCCTCGCGCATGTCGGACACCAGCCGTTCGCTGTCTCCGGTCGATAACTCTGTGACATCAAAGCCAAATTCCTGCGCCAGCGCCAGCACCACGGTGGTGGAAACCGGGCGGTTGTTGTTCTCCATCTGGTTCAGATAGGGCAGGGACACGCCCAGTTTGGCGGCGAAATCCTTTTGCGTCAGGCCAAGCCGTTGGCGGGTTTCGCGCAGCTTGGCACCGGCATAGAGTTTCTGTGTGGCCATGGCGGACTCCTGACATTTTCCGCCCCCATATTCCGAAAAAATTTGCGGATTAGCAAGGTGGGGTTAGCAGGTGCAAAGACTTGCCGGGGCAGATCGTGCGAAACGGGCCGGAAATAGGTGGAATCGTATAAAACAGGGGGCAAATCCATGAAAGCCGCCCCCTGCAACGGATCAGGCCAGGCCCAGCCGTTTCTCGCGGCGGATCACGAAGAGGATCGAGGCGACCGAGAGCAGCGAAACGACAAGCATGATCGCGATCAGCGGGTATTCGCCGCGCCCCGGCACCAGCATTGCGCCGATCAGCACCATGCGGTTGATCCCGATCCGGGCCGAATATGCCCCAGTTGCCCAGTTGCCCAGAAAATAGCCGACGGAAGGCGCGGCAAAGAACAGGCCCAGTTGTTCGGGCGGCAGGTTGAACACAACCGAGCCGACGAAAGGTGCGCCGCCAAGATAGGCGAAGAAGGCGCCCGACCCGAAGGCCGAGGCAAAGCAATAGCCCCAGAAACGCGGCGCGGTCAGCAGTTCGGGATATTCGCGGAACTGGTCCGCAAGGGAGATTTCGGATGGCGCTTTGGTTTCGCCCTGATCGAACCACGTTATGATGGTCACCAGCAGGCCCGCGCAGAACAGCATCCAGAAGGATGCTTTCCAGCCATAGGCGGATTCCAAGTATCCGCCTATGGCAGGGCCGACCATGGGCACCACCGTCATGCCCATGGTGACATAGCCGATCATAGAGGCGGCGCGGTCCTGCGTGGTGATGTCACGGACCACGGCGCGCGACAGCACCATTGCGGCGGCCACGGCGGCCTGCATCATGCGAAAGAACAGGAATATGGCCGCGTTGGTCGCCAGCAAACAGCCCAGCGTGGCCAGAAGGAACAGCACGAGCGCGTAAAGGATCACCTTGCGCCGCCCGTATTTGTCGGAAATCGGCCCGATAAGGATTTGCAGAAAGGCGTTCATCGCCAGATAAATAGCGACCGAAAGCTGCATCAGCCGGTATTCGGTTTCGAAATAGGCCGCCATACCCGGCAGGGAAGGCAGGAAAATGTTCATGGCCAGCGCCGAAATACCTGCCAGCAGGATCAGGGTCGAAATATGCGGAGGTGTGGCGCGGTCCAGATAGCGGGCGCGGGGAAAGTCGTTCATATGCGAAGGAGCAGGGCGACCCTGTGGGGCTGTCCAGTGTCCAGGGCTGCGACATCGGGTAAATTTGCTATTTTGCATTTCGCGCAGGTTTGCTTGCCAAGTATTTGCAAATTTGCGGGATTCCTCTTTGAGCAGGCGAGGGAAATGCCTATAGGTGCTGGAAACAGAAGGGGAAGAGAGATGAAAGACATCCTCCGGGAACTGGAAGGCCGCCGGGAATCCGCACGCGAAGGCGGCGGACAAAAACGCATCGCTGCACAGCACGCCAAGGGCAAGCTGACCGCACGCGAGCGGATTGATCTGTTGCTGGACGAGGGCAGTTTCGAAGAGTTCGATATGTTCGTCGCCCACCGCTGCACCGATTTCGGCATGGAAAAGTCGCGCCCCTATGGTGATGGCGTTGTCACGGGCTGGGGCACGATCAACGGCCGCATGGTTTACGTGTTCAGCCAGGATTTCACTGTGTTTGGCGGCTCGCTGTCGGAAACCCACGCGCAGAAAATTTGCAAGATCATGGATATGGCCATTCAAAACGGCGCGCCTGTGATCGGGTTGAACGATTCCGGCGGTGCGCGGATTCAAGAGGGTGTGGCGTCGCTGGCCGGTTACGCCGAGGTGTTCCAGCGCAACATCATGGCATCGGGCGTGGTGCCGCAGATTTCCGTGATCATGGGGCCGTGCGCCGGTGGGGCCGTGTATTCGCCCGCCATGACCGACTTCATCTTTATGGTGAAGGATTCGTCCTACATGTTCGTGACCGGCCCCGACGTGGTGAAAACGGTGACGAACGAGGTGGTGACCGCCGAGGAGCTGGGCGGCGCATCGACCCACACGCGCAAGTCCTCCGTGGCCGATGGTGCGTTCGAGAACGACGTGGAGGCGATGGCCGAGGTCCGCCGTCTGGTCGATTTCCTGCCGCTGAACAACCGCGACAAGGCCCCCGTGCGCCCCTTCTTTGACGAGCCGGGCCGGGTGGAAGAAAGCCTTGATACGCTGATCCCCGAAAACGCCAACACCCCCTATGACATGAAGGAATTGATCCTGAAGGTCGCGGACGAGGCGGATTTCTACGAGATCCAGGAAGATTTCGCCAAGAACATCATCACCGGGTTCATTCGCCTTGAAGGCCAGACCGTGGGCGTGGTGGCGAACCAGCCGATGGTGCTGGCCGGCTGTCTGGATATCGATTCCAGCCGCAAGGCCGCGCGGTTTGTGCGGTTCTGCGATGCGTTCGAGATTCCGCTCCTGACGCTGGTGGATGTGCCCGGATTCTTGCCCGGCACGGGGCAGGAGTATGGCGGCGTCATCAAGCACGGTGCGAAACTGCTGTTCGCCTATGGCGAGGCGACGGTGCCGAAGGTGACGGTGATCACGCGCAAAGCCTATGGTGGTGCCTATGACGTGATGGCGTCGAAACACCTGCGCGGCGATTTCAACTATGCCTGGCCGACGGCAGAGATTGCCGTGATGGGCGCGAAGGGCGCGACCGAGATCATCCACCGCGCCGATCTGAACGATCCCGAAAAGATCGCCCAGCACGCGGCGGACTATGAAAGCCGGTTCGCCAACCCGTTTGTCGCCGCCGAGCGGGGCTTTATCGACGAGGTGATCCAGCCGCGGTCCACCCGCAAGCGGGTCAGCCGGGCCTTTGCCAGCCTTCGGAACAAGAAGCTGAAAAACCCGTGGAAAAAGCACGACAACATCCCGCTGTAAGCGCGGGGTGATGTGGGCAAGGCCGGGGGCGCACCCTTCGGCCCGCCTCGTCGGGTCCAGTGGGCCCGGCACCGTGGAATGAGTATTTTTCGCAAAATGAAAAGGGAGAGGGCCGTTGATGGAAGGCCGGTATCGCAAGACGGGACGGGGGCGCAGCGCTTGGCATGAATGCCGTGCGCCGGGCCTGTTTGTGCTGTCGCGGTCGGTGCCTGTGCGGTTCGATTTCGAGGTTCGGACGGACCTGCCCGGAGGGCTGCGCCTGTCGCGGCTGGCTCGGCAGATCCGGCAGGATCTGTGGCGTGCCCTTGCGGGGTTGCGCGGATTCTCCCCCGCCGTGCGTTTGGAGGAGGGCACTGGCGGGGTTCTGATCACGGTGGGTGGCGCAGTGGCAGGGCGGTTTGACCGCGCCCATGCCGAGAGCCGCGTGGCCGAGATGCTGGCCGATCCCGCGCGCCGCGCCCGTTGGGTGCGCTGGGCGCGCAAAGAGGGGGCGGCCTGATGCGCGGTGCAGGTTTCATCGCGTTTCTGGCGCTTGTGGGCGGCGCGGCGCTGGCCGATCCGGGCGCCCCGCAGGTGCCGTCGGGGCGGGCGGTGAGCCTGTTCGACCTGTTTATCGAGGAGCAGGGCAGCGGCGCGCGCTGGGCGCGGTTCCGTTTCGTTGCGCCCGAGCTGGCAGACGGCGTGGATTTCGCCGCTGTCGAGGGGGATTTCCCGCATCTGTGCGCCCGCTTTGCCCTGCCCATGCTTGAAAATGCGGGCGAAGCGGTGGACCAGGTCGTGATCTCGTTGTCGTCGGCCGAGCTGGAATTCGGCGCGAATGACCCTGACGTGGTGCAGTTTTTCGAGGCGTATCGCGTCGAGAACGGGGCCTGCATCTGGGAGGCTTTCTGATGTTTGCACAACATCTTGCGGGCCGCTGTTCGGGCCGGTGCGGTTTTGAGGCTTTGCCGCCACAGCCCCGCGAATGCGCTGCATCTGCGTATATTTCGCGCACGGTTTCTGGTATTCTGGGCGCTGGTTACACCCGAACGGTTGTTACCTCGTACCAGTGGCGGGACGGGGCAATTTTCCCGAACCTGCCAATAACAAGAGACAGGAGATACAGATGTCGAACGGTATCAAGAGCATTCTGGCGCTTGGCCTCGTTGCCCTCGTGGCGGCCTGCGCACAGCCCGCAGAAGAAGAATACGTTGTGGTCCAACCCGAGCCCATCTCGGTCGAGCCGGTCTACACCGGCAAGTACAAGTAAGACCCAAGCGGGGCGGGCCTTTGGGTCCGTTCCGACCCCGCCGCATGGCAGGGTCGCGCAAATTGATCCATCTCAAAGTGTTACCCTTTCGGATCGTTATAATGTTATTAATATCATCGGATTATACGGTGATTATAACATCAAGGGGACTTCAAAATGTTCAAACGTCGTTATGTTTTTGTCGGGCTGGCACTTGCCGGTCTTACCGCCTGCACGCAGCCCGCGCCGACCGTTGTCGGGCCGGAACCTGTTGCGGACAAATACGGCAATGCGCTTTATTGCCCCGAGCCTTACGTGCTGCAAGGCGATGAATGCGTGCTGGTCAGCCAGGCGACAACCAATGGCGGCAATGGCGGCAATGGCGGCAATGGCGGCAATGGCGGCGGCGTCGCGCCCGGCCCTGCACCGGGGACTGGCGGATCTGGCAACCAGAACCAGAACCAGAACAACAACGAGAACAACAACCAGAACCAGAACCAGAACCAGAACCAGAACCAGTCGCAGACCGGCTGATCTGGCGCAGATGGCATTTTGCCCCCTGCCGGTTGAGCAGGGGGCATCATGCTGAAACATCGCGGGTTTCCCGGGCGTTTGCCCGGCACTGATTTTCAATTCGTCATCCGGCGCCCCAACCCCAAGGGTGTCACGCCCCTGACGGTGCGCGAGCGGTATCGTGATCGCCGCGCTCCCGACAAGCGGGCCGATACGTGGTTTCTGGCCGCCCTGTGGGAACATTTCGGCGACCAACCGTTCGAGCGTGGCAACCTGGATGCAGGGCGTTTGTCGTGGCTGTTTGGGCGCGAGGTGATTCCAGCGGAAGATCCTTTCGACCCGGCCTCTTACGAGGCGTTGTTGAAGATCGACGAAAAGGTGGCGCGCGCCAATTTCCCAGAGGCGCTGGACGGCTCTTACATGGGTAATTCGGCATGATTTCGCGCGTGCAACCCGTGATTGGGCGGTCTGCCGCTCAAATTGATGCCATGCGCGTGATGCGCTTGGCGGGGCTGCGCGCTGCGGGCAGAGATGGCGGTGTAGTGGCGGCGCGAATTGCACGCGCTGGGATAGACGATCCAAGCCGTTACCCTTCCCCTGTCGGGCGGCCGAACCTTCCCCTGGGTTCGCCGCCCGCTTTTTCTGCCATTTCCAATATTTTCGTTTGCAAGCAAGGGTTTGCCGATAGAGCGCCGCCGTGGATAAGTGGTTTGACGGAACAACGGGGTGCTGTATGCGTTTCATACTGGACAGTTGAAACGAAGGACCACTCGCCATGCAGATCAAGACGCATATCAAACCCATTCTTTGCGCGCTCTTCGCCGCTGGCAGTTTGTCGGCCTGTGGCGACACTTTGGCCGAACAGGGCGTGCTGGGCGCCGGGGCCGGGGCCGCGGCAGCCGTTGCGCTGGACGGCAACCTTGCCGCAGGCGCGCTTGTCGGCGCGGCGGCGAACGTCGCTTATTGCAAGCAATACCCGACACGCTGCTAAAGCGTCGCGCGTCTCCGCGCGTCCGGGCATCGTATCGCAGGCGCGTGGCCATGCCGCGCGCACAGACCTTTTCGGGACCACCGGGGCCATGCGCCCGGGTGGTCTTTTTCATGTCATGACCAAAGCCAAGACCCTGCGGAGCCAATCCGCGGGGCCAAGAACCTGAAGGGACGGAGAATGTTCAAGAAGATCCTGATTGCGAACCGAGGCGAGATCGCCTGCCGCGTCATCAAGTCGGCCCGCAAGATGGGCATCCAGACCGTTGCGGTATATTCGGATGCCGACAAGCACGCGCTGCATGTGCAGATGGCCGACGAGGCCGTGCATATCGGCCCTCCGCAGGCCAACCAGTCTTATATCGTGATCGACAAGATCATGGATGCGATTCGCCAGACCGGCGCCGAGGCAGTTCACCCCGGCTATGGTTTCCTGTCCGAAAACCGCCTGTTCGCAGAGGCGCTGGAGGCCGAGGGCGTTGCCTTTATCGGGCCGCCCGCATCCGCGATCGAGGCGATGGGCGACAAGATCACGTCGAAGAAACTGGCGCAGGAGGCTGGCGTTTCGACGGTTCCCGGCTACATGGGCCTGATCGAGGACGCGGAAGAGGCGGTCAAGATTTCCAACCAGGTCGGCTATCCGGTGATGATCAAGGCATCGGCTGGCGGTGGCGGCAAGGGGATGCGCATCGCGTGGAACGACGCCGAGGCGCGCGAGGGTTTCCAGTCATCCAAGAACGAGGCGGCGAATTCCTTTGGCGATGACCGGATCTTCATCGAGAAATTCGTCACGCAGCCGCGCCACATCGAAATTCAGGTGTTGGGCGACAAGCACGGCAATGTGCTGTATCTGAACGAGCGCGAATGTTCGATCCAGCGGCGCAACCAGAAGGTTGTCGAAGAAGCGCCTTCGCCCTTCCTGGACGAAGCCACCCGCAAGGCCATGGGCGAGCAATCGGTCGCCTTGGCGAAAGCGGTGGATTATTGCAGCGCGGGCACGGTGGAATTCATCGTGGATGGCGACAAGAACTTCTACTTCCTGGAAATGAACACCCGCTTGCAGGTGGAGCACCCCGTGACCGAGCTGATCACCGGCATCGACCTGGTCGAGCAGATGATCAAGGTGGCCTGGGGCGACAAGCTGGCGATGGAGCAAAAGGACATCGGCATCAACGGCTGGGCCATTGAAAACCGTCTGTATGCCGAAGACCCCTATCGCGGCTTTCTGCCGTCGATCGGGCGTCTGTCGCGTTACCGCCCGCCCGAGGAGGTGGTCGAGCAGAGCCATGTCGTGCGCAACGATACCGGCGTCTACGAGGGCGGCGAGATCAGCATGTATTACGACCCGATGATCGCCAAGCTGTGCACATGGGCCCCGACCCGCGGCGACGCGATCGAGGCGATGCGCGATGCGCTGGACAGCTTCGAGGTCGAAGGCATCGGCCACAACCTGCCGTTTCTGTCGGCGGTGATGGACCACCCGAAATTCGTGTCGGGCGAGATGACGACCGCCTTTATCGAAGAAGAATATCCCGAGGGCTTCCAAGGGGTTGAACTGCCCGAGCCGGTGCTGAAAAAGATCGCCGCCGCTTGCGCCGCAATGCATCGCGTTGCCGAGATTCGCCGCACCCGCGTTTCGGGCCGGATGGACAACCACGAGCGCCGCGTCGGCACCGATTGGGTGGTTTCGGTTCAGGGCCACGATTACCCTGTGGTGGTGCGCGCCGATCACGACGGATCGACCATCCAGTTCGAGGACAGCGCGCTGCGCGTCACGTCGGACTGGACGCCGGGCGATCAGTTGGCCGTGGTCAACGTGGCCGGTGAAGAGGTCGTGTTGAAGGTCGGCAAGATCTCGGGGGGGTTCCGGATTCGTAGCCGCGGCGCGGATTTGAAAGTGCATGTGCGCAGCCCGCGTCAGGCCGATCTGGCCAAGCTGATGCCGGAAAAACTGCCGCCCGATACGTCGAAAATGCTGCTGTGCCCGATGCCGGGTCTGGTGGTGAAGATCGACGTGGAAGAAGGGCAGGAGGTGCAGGAAGGCCAGGCACTTTGCACGATCGAGGCCATGAAGATGGAAAACATCCTGCGCGCCGAGCGCAAGGGCGTCGTGTCCAAGATCAACGCAGGTGCTGGTGACAGCCTTGCCGTGGACGAAGTCATCATGGAGTTCGAATAACCCATGCGCACTGGCCGGCTTCATATGCTTCTGCGACCCGTTTCGGTGGGGGTGGTGGCCGTGGGGCTGGCCGGTGTTCTGTCCGGGTGCGACCGTGACAAGCCGGATGACCTGCGTGGGCGGGTCGGCCAGTGGTTCGCGCTTGGCGATACGTTGTATTTCAATTCGACCATGCACTGCACCGCGGCGCTTTATGAACTGGATACCGATGATCTGAAGGCGGCGCTGCCCCTGTCAGGCAGCGTCGGCGAGGCTTTGGCGCGGCTGAAGGTCGCCGGGATCATCGCGCTGAGGGATGACGGGCAAAGCCCCGATGTGGGCTTTGTCGAGATGATGAACATGAACCGAGAGATGGGCGTGGCGCTGCAAGCCACCGCGCTGGAGGGCAAGTCCTGCATGGACGAAACCGCCGTCAGCGCGCTGCACTATGCCATGAGCGAGCCGCGTTCGGTCATGGTTTATGACCGCGCGGCGGGGCTTTTGGTGCTGATGGACCCCGCGCACGGTTTCGTCGTGGTCGCGGGGAGCGGCGATTGATGGGTTATTCCTTGCCCAGTTCCTCGCGCACCTCTTGCAGGCGGGTCGGCCATTTGTCGATGGAGCGGCTGATCTCGCGCACGGTCCATGGCGCGGGTTTGCGCAGTTTGACCTGCCCGTCCTTGTCGATCAGCACCAGGTTGAATCCGCGCGGGCGCAACGTCTGGCGCAAATCCGACTTTGCCTTGGGGTCGGTGTCGGTCAGGATCACCACGTCGCGCAGCAGCAGCGAGGCGGGATCTTCGGCCAGGAACCGCATCTGTTCGACGAAACGCGGGTCCAGCGGGCTGTCGGCAAAGACGACGATGGGCCTTTTTATCCATAGAAATTCGTTCAAATCCGCCTCAACCGCGTTTGCCATAGGCAATTCGGGGGCTTCGGCGGGGGTTTCCTGCGCAACCAGCGGCGAGGCCAGAAAAGCAAGGAAAACAAGGGCGATACGCGGGATCATGGCTCCTCCTGTTCAGACAGATATAGGCATGATGCGCGGCAATGCGAATAGGTCATGTTGTCAAAGGCTTAATATTCTCAAGATTAATCCCTTGGTGAGAGGTATTGTCCAATGATGAGGGAAGGAAATTCACCCTCGCAAGACTTTGCGGAGCTCTCGCATAGGGCGGGCAAGACGATGGACGTTATTCTTCATATCGGGGCGCATCGCACGGCGTCGACCAGTTTCCAGTTCTACATGCGCGAAAACGCGCGGGAACTGGCCGCCGAAGGCGTCGGGTTCTGGGGGCCATTGCGCACACGCAACGGGGTGCTGACAGGCGTGGTGCCGGTGCCGGGCGGCTTGCGGCCGCGAAAACAGATGAAACTGGCCAAGGGGCGCATTCAGATCCATTGCGAGCGGGCCGAGGTGAACGGGATCAAGCAGCTGATCGTCAGCGACGAGAACATGATCGGATCACTGCGGCAAAGCGTGCGCGACGTGGCGCTGTATCAGGGCGCGGGCGAACGGATGGCGCGTTTCGCCGAAGCCTTCGATGGGCGCATCAGCCGTGTCTGCCTGTCGATCCGGTCTTATGATTCTTTCTGGTCCTCGGCGCTGGCATTCGCCGTTGGGCGGGGGAACAAGGTGCCCAACGCGGGGCGGCTGGCCGGGTTCTTGGCAAACCGGCGCGGCTGGCGCGATGTCATCACCGATGTGGCCTGCGCTGTGCCGGGGGCCGATATCATGGTGCTGCCCTATGAAAGTTTTGGCGGCCGGGCCGAGCGCAAGCTGGAACTGATGCTGGAAGAGCGGATCGACGCGCCGATGAAATCGGCCCGCGTCTGGATGAACCGCGGCCCGCAACTGGCCGAACTGCGCCGTATCGTGGCCGACCGCGGCGGCGATCCGGCCCTGCTGCCCGAGGGAGAGGGCCGCTACAATCCATTCGACGCATCGCAGATCGCTGCGCTGCGAGAGGCATATGCGGACGATCTGTTCTGGCTGACCGCCGGGGCCGATGGTCTGGCACGACTGATCACCGAGAATGGGCGGATGAAAGACGGGGAAACCCCGCGCACCGCCGGACAAGAGAGAGGACAAGACAATGACCAGCAAAAAGGACGAGTGGCGTAGCCTTGCGGAAAAGGAACTGCGCGGGCGCCCGCTGGAGGATCTGACCTGGAAGACCCTTGAAGGGATCGAGGTTCAGCCCCTTTACACCGAAGAAGACGTGGCCGGGCTGCCCCATATGGGCAGTATTCCCGGTTTTGGCCCGTTCACGCGCGGCGTGAAGGCGACCATGTATGCGGGCCGTCCCTGGACGATACGGCAATATGCGGGGTTCTCCACTGCCGAGGAATCCAACGCATTCTATCGCCGCAACTTGGCCGCTGGCCAGCAAGGTGTTTCGGTCGCCTTCGATCTGGCGACGCACCGCGGCTATGATTCCGATCACCCCCGCGTGGTCGGTGATGTGGGCAAGGCCGGCGTGGCCATCGATTCAGTCGAGGACATGAAAGTGCTGTTCGACGGTATCCCGCTGGACAAGGTATCGGTGTCGATGACCATGAACGGCGCGGTCATCCCGATCCTGGCGAATTTCATCGTGACGGGCGAGGAGCAGGGCCATGACAAGGCGCTGCTGGCGGGCACCATTCAGAATGACATTCTGAAGGAGTTCATGGTGCGCAACACCTATATCTACCCGCCCGAGCCGTCGATGCGGATCATTTCGGACATCATCGAATACACCTCGAACGAGATGCCGAAGTTCAACTCGATCTCGATTTCCGGCTATCACATGCAGGAAGCGGGCGCGAACCTGGTGCAGGAGCTGGCCTATACCCTGGCCGACGGGCGCGAATATGTGCGCGCGGCGATCGAGGCGGGGATGGACGTGGACAAGTTCGCGGGCCGTCTGTCCTTCTTCTTTGCGATCGGTATGAATTTTTTCATGGAGGCCGCGAAACTGCGGGCGGCGCGCCTGTTGTGGCACCGCATCATGACGGAATTCGGGGCGAAATCGGACCGGTCCAAGATGCTGCGCACACACTGCCAGACCTCGGGCGTGAGTTTGCAGGAGCAAGACCCCTATAACAACGTGATCCGCACCGCCTATGAGGCGATGTCGGCGGTTCTGGGTGGCACGCAATCCTTGCACACCAACGCGCTGGACGAAGCCATCGCGCTGCCCACCGATTTCTCGGCGCGGATCGCGCGCAACACCCAGCTGGTGCTGCAAGAGGAAACCGGCGTGACCAATGTGGTCGATCCGCTGGCGGGATCCTATTACGTGGAAAGCCTGACGCATGAGCTGGCCGAAAAAGCCTGGGCCCTGATCGAAGAGGTCGAGGAGATGGGCGGCATGACCAAGGCCGTGGCGTCGGGCATGCCCAAGCTGCGGATCGAGGAATCCGCCGCCACCCGTCAGGCGAAGATCGACAAGGGCGACGAGGTGATCGTCGGCGTGAACAAGTATCGTAAGGAAAAAGAAGACCCGATCGACATTCTGGACGTGGACAACGTAGCCGTGCGTGAAAGCCAGATCAAACGGTTGGAGCAGATGCGCGCCACCCGCGATCAGGCGGCATGTGACGCGGCACTGGCCGAGTTGGATCGCCGCGCGCGCGAAGGCGGCAACCTGTTGGAAGCTGCGGTCGAGGCCAGCCGCGCCCGCGCATCCGTTGGGGAAATCAGCATGGCAATGGAAAACGTGTTCGGACGTCACAGGGCGGAGGTGAAGACTTTGGCAGGGGTATACGGAGCCGCCTACGAGGGCGACGAAGGGTTTGCCGCCATACAGAAATCGGTCGAGGATTTCGCAGCGGACGAGGGGCGCCGCCCGCGTATGCTGGTGGTCAAGATGGGGCAGGACGGTCACGACCGCGGTGCCAAGGTGATCGCCACCGCTTTTGCCGATATCGGGTTCGACGTGGACGTGGGTCCGCTGTTCCAGACGCCGGACGAGGCGGCTCAGGACGCGGTGGACAACGATGTGCACGTGGTCGGGATTTCCAGCCAGGCGGCGGGGCACAAGACGCTGGCACCGCAGCTGATCGAGGCGCTGAAGGCCAAGGATGCGGGCGATATCATCGTGATCTGCGGCGGGGTCATTCCGCAGCAGGATTACGAGTTCCTGCAAAAGGCTGGGGTGAAGTCGATCTTTGGCCCCGGCACCAATATCCCCGAGGCGGCACAGGATATTCTGCGCCTGATCCGCGAGGCGCGCGCCTGAGTGCGGCGGGGGTGGCCCCGCCGTCCGAGGACGAGCGTGCCCACCCTCCCTTGCCCTGACTTTGGGTTGCGTCCGCAGGAAAAAGGGTGATCCAGACAAGACGGGCGTGCGCCAAGCGCACGCCCGTTTCCTTTCTCAATCCCGTCTTGATGCGCGGAGTGCCATGTAAAACAAGGGAAACTCCGCGCTTTGCCCTTTGCCGATCAACTGCGCGATGGGAAAATCCCCTGGGTGGCCACGCACCAGTTCAACGCGATATAGGGCGGGCGGTTTTCATGCGGCTGGTTGTTGCCGGCCGGACCGATGCTGTCGGGCTGCATCTGAACGTCGGCGTTGCCGTTGCCATAGATGCTCAGGTCATTGCCGTCGATCTGGACATTCGGCCAAGCGAGGATATCCCCTTTGGGGCGGCGTTGGTCGGCCACGGCGTTGGTGGCGTTCAGCGCATGGGTATGCGCGGGCATTTGCTGCGTGTTCAGCGTAACGGTTTCTGTCCCGCCCTTTGCGCCGATCGGATAGTTGCTCAGGCCGGGGCCTTGACCATATGCGAGGGGCGCGCGACCGCGCAGGTCGGGCAGCGCGAAAGTGGTGCGTCCGTCGCCGCCATAGTACGTGCCATAGAGCGAGAACAGGGCGGTATTGCTGCTGATCGGCAGCAACTGGCCCGCCGCAGCCGCATAGCCGCGCGGGCAGAAATTGAAGCCGAACAGCTTGATTTCGCCCAGGATGGCCTCTTGTGCCTGTGCCTTGTCCGCGGGCAAAAGCGTCAGGACCGAGAGCGCAGCCACTGCGGCTGTCTGTGTCAGGCGACGAAGGGATATGGGGTTCATTGGGAAATGTCCTTAACCTTGATGTCATTGTTCAAGCAGGGCTTCCCCCCTGCCTGTGAAAAAGCAACGCTTGAATAGTTAACGGTCTCAAGTGACAATCACGAAAGGGCGGGTGTCAACTATAAATTGAATCACTCGCCCTTTGCTCGCCAAGGTTCCGGTCTGTGCGCAGTCTGTGCCCGGTCTTATCCAGCCTCGGCAGGAACACCTTGAGCGAGGCGGGTGCGCGGCTGCTGACCAGCGCCAGGATATCAAGGGCAAAGGCGATACCTGTGGCGATGAAGAGTGCCGCTGCAGCAGATAGCACCAAAAGGGATGCCCTTGGCAGCTTATGTTCAAAAAAGGTCGATTGCGCGCGGCAGCATTTCCCTATCCCGATTGTTTTGCTTATCTATTCCGAAATTGGGGTAGGGCGCGCGCGTCAAAACATTGGGGGGGAAAGAGCATATGATGAAATTGGACCACATCGTGGTGACGTGCGACCGGCTGGAGGATGGCTGCGCCCATGTCGAGGAGGCGCTGGGCCTGCCCATGCAGCCGGGCGGCAAGCATGTGTTCTTTGGCACGCATAACGCGCTGCTGGGGCTGGCGGACGGGCTGTACCTTGAGGTGATCGCGGTGGACCCGGACGCACCCGTGCCGGATTATGCGCGCTGGTTCGGGCTGGACGGTCGGCGCGCGGGCGCACGGCTGTCGCATTGGGTGTGCCGGAGCGATGACCTGGGCCCCGTGCTGGGGCGTGGGCCGGGCGGCTGGGGTTTGCCGATCACGCTGGAGCGCGGCGATTTGCGCTGGGCCATGGTGACGTCGGAAACCGGCGAGATGCCGTGGAGCGGCGGCTGGCCGGGCCTGCTGCAATGGTATTCGCAGCCTGCGGCAGAGCGTCTGGCCCCGTCCGGCTTGCGACTGGACGGGTTGGAGATCAGCCACCCGCAAGCGGGCATGTGGCGCGGCGATCTGGGCGCTTTGCTGAACGATGCGGGCGTGATGCTGCGCGAAGGGCCGCAGGGGATGCGTGCGGTGTTCAGCGGGCCGGACGGGGTGAAAGTGCTGACATGATCCGCCCCGCGACCCCGCGCGACCTGTCGCAGATCGTCGATTTCTGGGCCCCGATGGTGCGGGACACCATGGTGACATTTTCCAGCGAGCCAAAGGATGTGGATGCCCTGCGCGCCATGATCGATGCCCGCCGCACGGCGGGGCGCGAATTCCTGGTGGCCGAGGCGGGTGGCCGGGTGGTCGGCTTCGCCACCTATGACCAGTTTCGCAGAGGCGACGGCTATGCCCACGCCATGGAGCATACGATCATCCTGGCCGAGGCCGCGCGCGGCACCGGGCTGGGTCGCCGCCTGCTGGATGCGATCTGCGATCATGCGGCGGCGCGCGGTGCGCATGTGATGATCGCGGGGGTCAGCGGGGGCAATCACGATGGCATCGCCTTTCATGCCAGATGCGGCTTTGCCGAGGTGGCCCGCGTGCCAGAGGTGGGCCGCAAGTTCGGGCAGTGGTGGGACCTGGTGCTGATGCAGCGGATATTGTCCTGAGATTTTCACAATATTTCGCGCCGTTTGCGGCTTTGCCGCGCTGACAATCCGCGTCAATCGCGATAGGGTGTCCGCATGTCGATCTGGACCCGCATAACCGAGGCCCTTTCGGCCCTGCGCGCTGGCGAGGGGCTGAGCAGCGTCTTTGACCGCCTGCGCACGCCGCCCGAACGATCGGTCGGTTTCACCATTGCCGTGATCGCGCTGGGGGCCAAGATGGCCAAGGCCGACGGCCTGGTCACGCGCGACGAGGTGACGGCCTTTCGCGAGGTGTTCCTCATCGCCCCCGAGGACGAGGCCGGCGCGGCCCGCCTGTTCAACATGGCCCGCAAGGACGTGGCCGGGTTCGAGGATTATGCCGCCAAGATCCGCGCCATGTTCGGGGACGGCACCGGGCCCGGGGGCTGTTTGTGCGACCTGATGGAGGGGCTGTTCCACATCGCCCTTGCCGATGGCAAATACCACCCCGCCGAAGATGCCTTCCTGTCCCGCGTGGCCGAGATACTGGGGCTGGGCGAGGCCGAGTTCCGCGCCCTGCGCGCGCGTTTCGTGCCCGATGCCGTGCCCGACCCCTACGCGGTGCTGGGCGTGACGCCCGACACGCCGCTGGACCGGATTCGCGCCACATGGAAATCCATGGTGAAGGACACTCACCCCGACGCGATGATCGCCCGCGGCCTGCCCGAAGAAGCGGTACAGATGGCCGAAAAGCGGATGGTGGACATCAACCGCGCCTGGGAGCAGATCAGCGCCGAGCGCGCGGCGGGCAATGCGGCATGAGAGTATTTGCCGAACAATGAAGGGGGCCGGGGTGCGCATCGCGACCTATAATGTCGAGTGGTTCAACAACCTGTTCGACGATGCGGGCAACCTGCTGAACGATGGCGAATGGTCCGGCCGCTATGACGTGACCCGGCGCGAGCAGATCGAATCCCTTGGCATTGTCTTTACCGCGCTGGATGCCGACGCGATCATGGTGATCGAAGCGCCCGATCACAACGGCCGTCGCACCACTGTCACCGCGCTGGAAAAATTCGCCAAAGAGCTGGATTTGCGAGCGAAAAAGGCGGTTGTCGGGTTCGGCAATCACACCCAGCAGGAAATTGCCCTGCTGTATGATCCCTTCGTCTTCGACGCCGAACATGCGCCCCTGGGCGAGCAGACCGGCAAGAAGGGATCAAGCGATGCGCCGCGGTTCGATTCCGTTTTTCGCATTGATCTGGACATCGACGCGACCGAGGATCTGGTCAGCTTTTCCAAACCACCGCTGGAACTGGCGGTGCGGCATCTTTCATCGGAGTTCGAATTTTGCATGATCGGGGCGCATCTGAAATCCAAGGCACCGCACGGGGCGCATGGGCATGACGAGGTGATGCGTCTGGCGATTTCCAACCGGCGCAAGCAGTTGGCGCAGGCGATCTGGCTGCGCCAGCGCGTTGCGCAACATCTGGCCGAGGGCACCCCGCTGATGCTGCTTGGCGATCTGAACGATGGTCCGGGGCTGGACGAATACGAACATCTGTTCGGGCGCTCCTCGGTCGAGATCGTGATGGGCGCGGGCGAGGAATTGAAACTGTTCGATCCCCATGCGGCGGTGGCACTGCACCGGCGACCCGGCGTGGCGGTCCCCAGCACCGCGCGGTTCTATATCGCGCATGAAAAGCGGTTTTTGCAGGCGCTGCTGGATTACATCATGGTCTCGCCCGACCTGGCCGCGCTTGCGCCGGTCTGGCGTATCTGGCACCCGACCGACGATCCGCGCTGTTTCGCGGTGCCCGAATTGCGCGATGCGCTGATTTTCGCCTCTGACCACTTTCCTGTGTCGCTGGATATCGCGCTGTCTTAAATTCCAGCGCGTTATGGTTTATATTGGGGGTATGAAACGCTTTGCCCCCCTTGCCCTGATCGCCCTATTGGCCCTGCCCGTGCAGGCCGAAGAAACCCCCAAGCCCGATGCGCAGAAGGGGCTGAGCCTAATGGAAGAGGGCGCGAGAATGCTGTTGCGCGGCCTGATGAGTGAGATGGAACCGGCGATGGAAGACCTGAAGGGTCTGGCCGAGGACATGCAGCCCGCCCTGCGCCAATTCGTGGATGAAATGGGCCCGGCCATGACCGACCTGTTGGGCAAGATCGACGATGTCACTGCCTATCACCCGCCGGAAATGCTGCCCAATGGTGATATCATCATGCGCCGCAAGGTGCCACTGCTGCCCGATGCCCCGCAAGAGGGTAACGAGATCGAGTTGTAACTGTAATCGTGGATCGGTGAAGAATTCCCTCACAGATTGTGCAGCGATTTCGATGGGTTGAATTGTGCCATCGTGGCATGGGGGGCAAATGTTGCATTTGAACGACATCATTTTGCCGTTAAGGTGTTAATCATAAAATCCATGTCGCATTTCGCTCCTTGGTAATTAGCGTCCTGTTAATTATTTTGGAGCGAATTCATATGGCCGTCATCAAATACGAAGGCACCACATTTCAGGACACCACAACGGCCGTGATATTGAGTCAGGCGGATACGTATTTCTTTGCCGGGGACAGCATCACGTCGAGCCTGTTGGCCACGCCGGTCGAATGGCAGGCGGTACTGGGCAGCCGTTTGCGGATCGATGGCGCAATCTCGGGCGTGGATTCGGCCGTGGAAGTGGACACCGCCATTTTGTTGCCGCCGACCTCGCCGCAGTTATCAGACGCGGCGCCGGTGCCGGTTGTATCCTATAGCATGCTGATCGGCAGCACCGGTAATCTTTCTGCTTCGAACGGGGTAAACTCCGGCGTGTTGGACGTGGGCACGCTTGGCTTCGAGCTGTTGAACAACGGAAGCATCTCGGGCAGTGGTACGGGGATTTACCTGCGGGATACGCTGGATACATTCAACATAACAAATTCCGCAAGCGGCACGATCTCTTCCTCTGGCAGCAGGGCGATCTACATCGCGTACCAGCCATACGCCCCGGTCGGGCCGCGCGAGATCACCAACCATGGCACGATCAGTGGGGCCGAGGGCATCGTAAACGCCTCGCCTGGTTCGCTGGAGGTGCAAAATTTCGGCACAATCACAGCCACGAACGGCTATGTAATAAGCACCACCACGCAAAGCGACATTGAGCTCCTGAACCGCGGCATGATCGACGGCGAAGTGCTTGGCGGCGGCATTTACAGAATTGACAGAGTGGTGAACTACGGCTTCATCAATGCCCAGTTGGACCTTGGTGAAGGGTCGGACGTGGTGATCAATCATAACGTGATGAGCGCTGTCCGCTTCGGCTCTGGCAACTGGACACTGATCAATTCGGGGAACATCTTGGGCGATGTTTCGGCGGATTCGGCGTTGTCGGGCGCATATACCGGCGCGGCAACCATCGTGAATTCAAACTTTATCAGCGGGTCCGTGGATTTCGGCACCTCCACCGGCATGAGCGCCGTCTACCTGGGGGCGGGCGGGATGATCGCCGGCGGTGTTCTGAGTGGCACCGAAAGGGACGATCTGTTTGTAATCCAGCAGAACGGGCTTTTCGTGAACGGTCGTCTGGGCAATGACCGCGTGGTGCTTTTATCAGATTTCACCAGCGGCTCGCTTCAGGGTATCGAAACTGTTGTCCTGCGCGAGGGCAGCGCGGCCAACGCCGTTGTCCTGAATGTGTTCGATGACGTGACGGTGCAGGGGAACAGTGGCAATAACATGATCGCGCAGTTCAGCATTGGTGCGCTGTCTGCCTTTGGCGGGACGGGCAACGATACGCTGACCGGCGGCATCAACAACGATGTCTTGCTGGGCGGCAGCGGCACCGACAGCCTGACTGGCGGGCAGGGCAATGACACGCTGATCGCGGGCGACGGTTTCGGCGACGTGCTGTTTGGCGGAGAGGGCGATGACGTTCTGATCGGCAACGGCAGCGGCCCGAATAGACTGGATGGTGGCACGGAAAACGATTACATCGCGGCAGGATCGAGCGGCGACTCTATTTACGGCGCGGGGGGGCAGGACACGCTGGTCGGCGGCGTGGGGGGCGATTTCTTCTATTTCGACACCGATATGCTGGATGGGTCGCGTGACCGCATCGTGAATTACGACCTGCTTTTCGATTTTATCCTTATCAGCGGCACACTGATCGACGGGTCGAATGCGCCAACCAATATCGGCACGGCGGGTTTCAGCGGCACTGGTTAGGAATACCGCTATTTCGTGTCGGGTGCGGGCAATGTGATCTATCAGCTGGACGTGGACGGTGACGGGGCCAGCGACATGGAATTCGCCCTCATCGGGCACACGCCGGGCGCCTCGGTGAACTTCATGTTCATCTGAGCCGGGCACTTGGGGCAGGGCGGCGTTTCCGGTGACCGCCGCCCTGCTGTTCTGCCATGTTTACAAGGCCAGGTCGGCAACGTCGAAACTTGACACCCCTGACAGGATGATCCGCGCGTCCACCGTGCCGTCGCCGTCCAGATCGATCTGGAAACGGGTGTTTTCGGGATATTCGGCCAGGCGGATTTCGGCATTGCCGGTTGCGGTGAACCGTGCGGCGTCCAGATAGGTCGCGCCCGCGGCGGTCAGGGCGCCCAGGTCGATCATGTCCGCGCCCGCGGTGAGATCCAGCACCACGTCACGTTCTCCGGCTGCCATCGCGGCGAAGGTAAAGTGATCGGCACCGGCACCGCCAAGCAGCCGATCGTCGCCCGCGTCGCCGGCCAGGGTGTCATCCCCCGCGCCGCCCGAAAGCAGGTCGTCGCCGCCCAGCCCGGACAGCGCATTCGCACCGTGATTGCCGAACAGGCGGTCGCCCGTGTCACTGCCGGTCAGGATCAGGTCGACCGTGCCGCGCAATTGCACCTGCTCGACGTTCTGCACCGCCACGTCGGCCCATGCGAACACGCGGTCAAACCCCGTGCCGCCGTCGATCTGCACCCCGTCTTGATCGACGTGGAATGCGTCATCGCCGCCATTGCCGTTCAGCGACCCTGATGTGCCGCCGATGCCGCGATAGGAGCCATCGCCCATCCCGAATGTGACCTGCCCGACGGTGCCGGTGTTATGGATGGTGAGCGATTGCAGGGCGGGGTCCGCGCCACCGCTGGGGGCATCGGTGATATCCCCGATCTGGCCCGAATTGATGATGGTATTGTCACCTGTTGCGCTGCGCACTTCGCCAGCGACCGTTCCGGAATTGCGCAACAGGCTGTTGTCATAAAGGCTGATATCGGTTGTCGTGCCTTTATTCATCACGGTGCTTCTGCTTGCCCCAATCAGATCGTTCACTTGACCCTGATTTATGAAATCGGTGTCCGTGATAAGTGATCGCCCCTCAATGACGCCTGTGGTGGTGGTTTCGATACGCGCACTGGTTTGTCCGGAGTTGTTATAAACGCCTGTCCAGCAGTCGCCGGTGATGGTTCCCGTATTTCGAAGATAAATCGAGGGATCGCCCGAACTGGCGAAGAATATCTGCACTGCTTCGGTTTGCCCATGATTGATTGCGCTGACTTGATTGCCAATCGAACAGATTCCGGTGCTGAGCTGTTCTGATTGAATTGAGCCATAGTTAATGATGCATACGTTGCTGCCAAACGCCATTATTCCGAACAGGGATTCATATGTGATCGATCCGTGGTTTATGACCTCGATCTGCGTATTTTCAGATTGGGACCCGTCTGGGGCATTGGAGTAGATTTCAACCGCGCCGAAAACTGAGCCTGTATTAATAAAACGCGCGCTGCCGTTGTCGGTCAAACGAGCATCTAACGCGTTAATGCTTTCGATGTATCCCGCATTGGTCAGTTCAGGATCGTTTCCATCTGTCTGGAATACAGGGGGTGAGCGTGTAGGTGCTATCAATCCGCCCGGTATCGCGCAGGACAATTCGGGCCGTGCCTGTTCCGTCAGTTTGATCCGTGTCGATAAGCGAAACGACGGGGGCCAGTTCTTCGGCGTAGAAACTGCCTCCAAGCGCTACATCTACGTCACCGCCGTGTTCCGCCCAAAAGGAAATAACCGCGGGTTCTTTGGGTTGCACCGGTTCGGTGAACAAGTAGGGTTCATCTGCGTTCAGTTCTAATGACAAGTAGTCATATTCTGAAAAATGGGTGTGCGTGCGCGCCATTCTACGGCCCTTCCGGAAACCAAATACGCTTTCCTCCGCATCATAATCGGTATTAGGGCTATATTAAGGAGGATCAGGAATTGATTGCGAAAACCGGCAATCGGGGCGCAATGAAAGCCGCGCAGAATTCAGTGGCGCAGGTGGATCACGCGCGTTTCAGCCCCGAGTGACGAAGCGAGAGAGCGGAAACGCGCTTCGGCCACCTCTCCGAACAGGGGGATACCTGCAGGGGACAGGCGCAATTCAAGCTGCTTTTTCTTGGGGAACCAGCGGATTTCGCCCATAGGGACGCCCTTTTCCGGCCAGAGCATCGCGCCGAAACGCAGGGCTTTGCCCAATACTTCGGCCAGGTGGATGTCGCGGTCGGTCAGAAGGGTATAGAGATCCTGAAACCGCGTGCCATCGCGCGAATTGGAATAGCGGTGCAACAGGGCCAGCCCCATGAATACACGTTCGGAATGTTTCAGCCCGCCCAAATTGGCACGGGTGGCATTGTCGAAACAGGTTTCGGCGCGGTAATCGGGATGGGCACGCCATGACACGTCGTGCAGCAGGCAGGCGGCCTTGACCAGCCGCAGCCGGTCCTGCGGTAAGGATTTGAACAGCGGCAGCACGAAATCGAACAGGTGGCGGCCAAACCCGGGAATGCGGGCGTCTTTTGCCTCGGCGAAATAGCTTGCCTCGATCAGCGGATCGCGGTCGCGCAGGTTTTGCGGCATCTGCTCATACAGCATCCCCTCGCGGATCCCATAGGAGGACACGGCGATGTCATGCGGTTTGAAAGTCTTGATGACCTGTTTCAGCACGTCCATCGCGTAGGGCACCAGTGCCATCCGGGTCGAGGAGACACCGCAACGGGCGCGCAATTCGTCGGGATCGTTGGCGCGGATATAGTCGATGGTGGCGCTGATGCCCTTGGCGGTCATGCGGTATTCATGCAGCACATGCAGCGGATAACCGCGCCGTTCCATGTCGATCCGGGCGATGGCGCGCCACGATCCGCCCACCAGAAACAGGCGGTTGTTTTGCGGGCCCATGCGGTCGGCCAGCCCTTCGACCACCTCTTTGATATGGGCCTTGCGCCCCTTGCGCCCGCCCTTGATGTCGCGCAGTTTCAGCGGCCCGAGGGCCGAGGTGACGCGCTTGCCGACCTCGCCGCCATTGATTTCGGCCAGTTCCATGGACGATCCGCCAATGTCGCAGACCAACCCGTAAGAGCCGGGCCAGCCAAGCAGCACGCCCTGCGCCGAAAGCCGCGCCTCTTCCTCGCCGTCGATCACATGGATGGGGATGCCGGTTGCGCGCAGCACGTCGCTGCGGAATGCCTCGCCATCGGATGCCTCGCGCATGGCGGCGGTGGCCACGGCGGTCAGCGGGGAAATCCCCATGCCGTCGGCAAGCGCCTTGAACCGGATCATCGCCGCCAGCGCGCGTTCGCGCCCCTCGGGGTTCAGGTGGCCGGTCTGGCCCAGGCCCGCGCCCAGCCCGCACATGATTTTTTCGTTGTAGAAATAGGCGGGGCTGCGCGCCGCGCCGTCGAACACCACCAGCCGGACAGAGTTGGAGCCGACATCCACCACGCCCACCCGTGCCAGGGCGCGTGACGACGCATCGTTGAAAAGCGGGCGGCCGAACAGGCCCCATTGCTGGCTGGCCGGTTGCTGCGTGTCGGTCATAAGGCTCTATCGCTTTGCATTCGTTGCGCCCATCTTTGCGATAGGCAAGGCGCAGGAGCAAGGCTTAACCGCCGCTGCCGCCCGTGCCTGACCCAGCGGCAGCATCGCGCGCGCGCTTTCACTGTTCTGCAAGTATTCCACGCCAGAGGCATCCGTCCGCGCCGGTCAATCCTCGGTATGGGTCAGTTTTGGAACATCCGACGCGCCGGCCGAACCGCGCCCGGAAAGTGACGGGTTTTCCATGAAGAACCGGTGGCAGTTGAAGGCGAATGCGCCGTCCTCCAGCGTGGCGCGGTCGAAATGGCCATCGGGTTTCATAACCCAGCTTTGCGCCACGTCGGCCATGTTCGCGGCCATGATCTGTTCGGTGATCTGCGCCTTGACCGTGGGGTTTCCGATTTCGACCAGCGTTTCGATCCGGCGGTTCAGGTTGCGGCCCATCCAGTCGGCAGAGGACATGAACACGCGCGATTTCTTGTGCGGCAGCCCGTACCCGTTGCCGAAACAGATGATGCGCGAATGTTCCAGAAAACGGCCGATGATGGATTTGACGCGGATGTTTTCGGACAGTCCCTTGATGCCGGGGCGCAGCCCGCAGATGCCGCGGATCACCAGAGATATCTGCACCCCCGCCTGGCTGGCGGCATACAGCGCGTCGATCATGTCCGGTTCGATCAGCGAATTCATCTTGATCCAGATCGCGGCGGGCCTGCCCGCGCGGGCATGGTCCGCTTCGGCGGCGATCAGGTCCAGCATCTTCTGTTTCAGCGAATGGGGGGAAATCGCAAGGTTTTCAAGGCTTTCGGGCATGGCATAGCCCGACAGGTAGTTGAACACCTTGGTCGCGTCGCGCCCCAGGGCCGGATCGCAGGTGAAAAAGCTGAGGTCAGTGTAAATCCTGGCCGTGATCGGATGATAATTGCCGGTGCCGTAATGGGTATAGGTCACCAGCTTGTCGCCTTCGCGCCGCACCACGGTAGAGATCTTGGCGTGGGTTTTCCAATCCATGAAGCCGTAAACCACATGCGCGCCGGACCGTTCCAGGCGGCGCGATTGCCGGATATTGGCGGCCTCGTCAAAGCGGGCTTTCAATTCGACCAGCGCGGTGACGGATTTGCCATCCTCGGCGGCCTCGCAAAGCGCCTCGACGATGGGCGAATTTTTCGACGTGCGGTATAGCGTCTGCTTGATCGCCACCACGTTCGGATCACGCGCCGCCTGTTGCAGGAAACGCACCACCATATCGAAGGTTTCATAGGGGTGGTGCAGCAGCATGTCCTTTTGCCGGATCGCGGCGAACATATCGCCGTCATGGTCCTGCACCCGTTCGGGCACCCGCGGGCTGAAGGCGGGCCAAAGCAGGTCGGGGCGGTCTTCCAGCACCAACTCCTTGACATCCGCGATTCCGATCATGCCGTCCACCTCGACCACCTCGTCGGGGGTGACATGCAGTTGGGACATCACGACGCGGCGCAATTCCTCGGGCGAGTTGGCGGTGATCTTCATCCGCACCACCTCGCCGCGGCGGCGGCGTTTCAGCGCCACTTCGAATTCGCGTACCAGGTCTTCGGCCTCGTCCTCGACCTCCAGGTCACTGTCGCGCAGCACGCGGAAGGCGCAATGCCCCTTCAGTTTGTAACCGGGGAACAGGCTGTCCAGATGCAGCAGCAGCAGTTCCTCCAGCGGCAGGAAACGGTGCGTGCCCTCGGGGGCGGGCAGGGTAATGAAACGGTCGATCTGGTGCGGGATCGGCAGCAGCGCCTTCAGCCCCCTGCGGTCTTTCTTGCGTTCCAGTTGCAGGGCAAGGGCAAAGCCCGCGTTGGGGATGAAGGGGAAGGGGTGCGCCGGGTCCACCGCCAGCGGCGACAGCACGGGAAACACGTTCGACAGGAAGTGTTCGGCCAGGTGGGCGCGGTCCGCATCTGTCAGCCCGTCGCGGTCCAGCAGAAAGATATTCTCGGCTTCCATCTCGCGGCGCAGGGTGTCAAAGCTGGTTTGCTGCGTCTCCATCAGACGGCGGGCATCCTCGTTGATCAGGGCCAGCTGTTCGGCCGGGGTCAGCCCGTCGGCGGCGGGGGTGGTGTTGCCCGCATGGGCCAGTTCGCGCAGGCCAGCCACGCGGACGGTATAGAATTCATCAAGGTTGGTGGCCGAGATCGACAAGAAGCGCACCCGTTCCAGCAGCGGCACGCGCATATTCCCGGCCTCTTCCAGCACGCGCCAGTTGAAACCCAGCCAGCTGAGTTCGCGGTTGTAGAAACGGCCCGGTCCGGTGATGTCCAGATCGGGAAGGGCGACGGGGGCCTCGAAAGGGGCTTCTAGGAAATCTGCATTTGTCATGTGGGGCTTATCTATAAGGCGTGTAAAGTCTATAAGGCGTGTAAAGGCATTGCGACAAGCCTGCGCCTAAGTGCCGGAATTGTCCAGCAAATCGGGTTGATCGAAGCGTCGCAGCACATCTGCCGCCAGTTTGCGGTTCAGCGGGCGCTTTTCGGCCAGCGCCGCGGCATCCATTTCGGCCACCAGCCGGCGGGCATAGTCGAAACTGCGCACCATGTGGGTGACAAGATAGGGCACGGTGTCGGCGGTGGGGGTCAATTGGCGGTCGGCGAACAGCTTGACCAGCAGGGCGGTCAGCAGCATGTCGTCCGGCTCGTCCATGGTGGCGGCCTGCGTACCCTGCATCCGGCTGGCCAGATCGGGCAGGGTCAGCCCCCATTGCGCCGCCGGTTTGTCCGCCGTCAGCAGCAGCGACTGCCCTTCGGCCAAGGCCAGGTTGTGCAGGTGGAACAGCGCCTCTTCGGCGGGGCGGATCCCGGCGATTTCATGCACGTCCTCGATCGCGACGGGGGTCGCGGCAAGGGCGGGGATATCGGCATCGGGCAGGTCGCAGGCATTCACCATCCGCGCGCCGGACAGGGCCGCCCAGACATGCACCAGATGGGTTTTGCCCGATCCGGCGGGGCCGGACAGGACCAGCTTGCGCGACGGCCAGATTTCCCAGCCCTCGATCATGGCGACACCCATGGCATTGGCGGGGGTGACGAAAAAATCCTCTCGTCCCAGCGCCGCGCGTGCGGGCAGTTCGAAACTTAGCTGTCTTGGGGGCATGTCAGTCTGCGTCTTCCCCGCCGGACACGCCCGCGTACAGGCGGCTGTCCTTGTATTGGCGAATGGCGAAACGGGCGATCACGCCCATTGCGGCGGCGACCGGCACGGCCACCAGCATGCCCACAAAGCCGAACAGCGTGCCAAAGACAGACAGCGCGAAAATCAGCCAGACAGGGTGCAGCCCCACCGAAGAGCCAACCAGTTTCGGCGTCAGGATATTACCCTCAATCACCTGGCCCAGCACGAAGATGCCGCCGACCAGCCCGATCGACACCCAGTCGCCCCAGAACTGGAACAGCGCCAGACCGATGGCCAGCGCCCCGCCCAGCAGCGCCCCGACGTAAGGGATAAAGGTGATCAACCCGGCAATGGCACCGACCACAAGGCCGAAATTCAGCCCCACGGTCATCAGCGCGATGGCGTAATAGGTGCCAAGAATCAGACAGACCGTGCCCATGCCACGAATGAAAGAGGCCAGCGTTTTGTCCACTTCCGAGGCAAGCTGACGGATCACCGGGGCATGGTCGCGCGGCAGCAGGTCGTCCACCTTGGCCACCATGTTGTCCCAGTCGAACAGCAGGTAGAAGGCCACCACCGGCACGATCACCAGCAGCATCACCACGTTGATGATCGACGAGGCAGAGGCCAGAACGGTTGAAAGCAATTCCCCGCCCTTGGATTGCACGGTTTCCCCGATTTGTTTCAGGGATTGCGACAGAGTGCTGTTCTGGTCCAGCAGATCGGGGAAGCGCGTGGTCAGAAAGGCTTGTAAGTCATTGAAAAGTTTTGGGACCGTGTCGAATAGCTGCACCGATTGGTCGATCAGCGTCGGAATGACCAAAAGCGCGGCCAGCACGAAAAGCAACACCCCGACAAGGGTGATGATCGCTGTCGCAATGGCGCGGGATGCGCCCATGCGTTCCAGCCGGTCGGCCACGGGATCCAGGAAATAGGCCACAGCCCCGCCCAGCACGAAAGGCAGGATAACATCGCCCAGATACCACAGCGCCAACACGAACACCGCCGCCGCAACGCCCCAATATTTCATCTGGTCCCTGACCGGCAAAGCCATGCGCGTTTCCTTTGGTCGTTTGATCCTATGTCGCTTGTGTGCGGGCGGGATTCAAGGGGTTAGGGGGTTTCGGGGTTTTCGGGTGGTTCGTAGGCGTCGGGGTTGGAAAGCCATTTTTGCCATTGGGTGTGGAAGTCGTTTTCGGTGCGCGATGGCAATTCCCAGTCGGGCCAATGGGCCGGTCTGGAGATACCTTCGGGCAAGGTCACGCTGGCGTCACCAAACATGGATTTGATCTGGTCAGCGGTCCAATTTACCTTTGACCAATCAACCCCTTGCGCGGCAGCGCCAAAGGTATTCACTGCCATGAGATCGGTTGCCCCATCCATTCGCGCCCCGATGAGGTTTGCCCCATCTACGCGAGTCCAGCTGAGGTCTGCCGCCTCCATCTGCGCCCGGCGAAGGTCTGCCCCCTCCATCGTCACCCATCCGAGGTCCGCCCGCTCCATCCGCGCCCCGATGAGGAATGCGCCCTCCATCCGCGCTCCACGAAGGACTGCCGCCTCCATCCGCACTCTGCGGAGGTCTGCGCCTTCCATCCGAGTGTTTAGCATTCTGGACCACTCCAAAATCCTTTTGACAGGTCGGCCCGCTGCAAGTTGCTCCCGCGCAGATCGAGGCGGTAGCCGGCTTCGATTTCAAGTTCGACCACTTTCTTCGTCGCATCGCGGCGGCCCAGAATGTCCAGTGCCTGCTGGACGTCGGCGCGGGGTTCGAGCAAGGTTGATGCCCAGCGTTTTACGGCATTAATGCCGATATGATCTTCAATATCTTCGTGAGGAGGAATACCCTCCATCTCCATGAATTCTGCGATTGTCAAATTGGGTGACCCTAAATCATTGGTCACAGAATCTTCAAATTGGCTACGTAAGCTGCGTCTCGGAGTTCGCGCGTTGGAATTTTCCCGCACATAGGCGCACAGGATTTCCATAACGCGGACATGATCGCGGCCCTTGTCGTAATTGGTGGAATCCTGAGCGATGCGTTCCAATGATAGCAGCCCGCCGAGACGGACCTCGATGTTGGGTTCGGATGTTTCGACTGTTTCATCTTGAAAGTTCAGCTTCTTGACGGTCTTCTCCGCCCCCAATTGCTCGACCGCTTTGGAAATGCGGTCGGTGATGTGGCCCTCTTTCTGAGTCTCCCATGTGCGGTGCTTGATGACTGTGCCCCAGATCAGGAAGGGGGAGCCGAGGACTGCGGCGATGAGTGCGCCTGCGCCGAGGTTGGGGCCGGTGCTGACGAAAATGGTGCGCGCCAGAACGGCCCCTGTCGCGGTGAGGGCGGCGACAAAGAACAGGATGATCATTAGGGAAAAGGCAATCCCGAGGGGGCGCGCAACCCGCCAGTTCGGCGTGTCAGCAAGCCCCATCCAGTCCAGCATGTCATTGGGTGGTTTTGGCTTGGAGGAATGGTCTTTTGGATCTTGGGTCATATCGCACTCGTTAAAGGATGCTGGTTCGCGTCAGGTTAGCCATTGGTTGTGGGTAGGGGAAGGTTTTGTGGGGATGCCTCGCCCGGTGCGCGCTGAAAGCGCAGGGCGCGCGCCTGCCCGTTCGGGCGGGCTGGCGCTTTGGAGGGGGCGAGTTACTGGATAAGGTGCGACGGCTTGGAGAGATTAAGTGAGAGCCATTCAGGTTTTTGCGCCATCCCACGGGCAGGCGCTTGCCCTGCGGGCGGTGTGGGTCGAGAATATAAGGAGGGGCGGCCTGCGCGGCCTCCCCATTCGGAGGGCAATCTTAACCCGCACATGGGCGGGCTTGTGTGGGCAGGCGTCGTCACTTAAACCAAGGCGCAAGCACATAACCCCGAAGGAAGCCCGCCCATGCGTCTCACGCGCTATTTTCTGCCCGTTTTGAAAGAGAACCCCTCGGAGGCGCAGATCGTCAGCCACCGCCTGATGCTGCGCGCGGGGATGATCAAGCAACAGGCGGCGGGGATTTACTCGTGGTTGCCCATGGGCTTCAAGGTGCTGCGCAAGCTGGAGAATATCGTTCACGAGGAGCAGATCCGCGCGGGCCATATCCCGATGCTGATGCCGACGCTGCAACCGGCGGACCTGTGGCGCGAATCCGGCCGTTACGACGATTACGGCGAGGAAATGCTGCGCATCACCGACCGGCACGGGCGCGACATGCTGTATGGTCCGACGAACGAGGAAATGATCACCGATATTTTCCGTGCCCATGTGGGCAGCTACAAGAACCTGCCGCTGACGCTGTATCATATCCAGTGGAAATTCCGCGACGAGATCCGCCCGCGTTTCGGCGTGATGCGGGGGCGCGAATTCTACATGAAGGACGGGTATAATTTCGACCTGACGAAAGAGGACGCGCTGCACGCCTATAACCGCCACTTGGTCAGCTATATCCGCACTTACGAGCGTATGGGGTTGCAGGCGATCCCGATGCGGGCGGATAGCGGCCCGATTGGCGGCGATGACACTCATGAATTCCTGGTGCTGGCCGAAACCGGCGAGAGCGAGGTGTTCTATGACGCCGCCGTGACCGACATTCGCCTTGGCGACCGCGAGATCGACTATGACAACGTGGACCAGTGCAAGGCCGTAATGGAGGAATTCACCGCGCTTTATGCCCGCACGGATGAAACCCATGACGAGGCGGAATTTGCCAAGGTGCCCGAGGAGCGCAAGCGGTCCGCGCGGGGCATTGAGGTTGGGCAGATATTTTACTTTGGCACCAAGTATTCAGAACCGATGGGCGCGACGGTGCAGGGGCCGGATGGCAAGCCGGTTCCGGTTCACATGGGGTCGCACGGGATCGGTGTGTCGCGCCTGTTGGGGGCGATCATCGAGGCGTCGCATGACGACAAGGGCATCATCTGGCCCGAGGGCGTGACCCCCTTCCATATCGGGATCGTGAACCTGAAACAGGGCGATGCCGATGCGGATGCGGCCTGTGAAAGCCTGTATGCCGAGTTCACCAAGCACGGGCTGGAGCCGTTGTATGACGACCGCAACGAACGGGCCGGGGGCAAGTTTGCCACCATGGATCTGATCGGGTTGCCGTGGCGCATCACGGTTGGCCCGCGGGGCCTAAAGAATGGCGTGGTGGAGCTGACCTCGCGCCGGACCGGCGAGAGCGAGGAGCTGTCGCCCGCAGAGGCGGTGAAAAAGGTGCTGGAGATTTACGCACAGCATCGTGGTGGCACCATGCCTGAACCGATGGCCGGGCGCAGCTTTCACACCTGGATGTGATGCTAGGGCAGGGTGGGGCACAGCCCCACCCTGCGCGTGGCGCGTGATCCGTGCTAACATGTCCTAAAGCAGACCCATGAGGCGGGCATGATAACACGCGCAATAGTGCTGGCCGGTGCGATCACCGGCGCGGCGGGGACGTCGCAATTCCCTGAATTTTAACAACAATACGTGCATCGCCTTGGCGGTGCGGTGGATGAATTGGCACGCGTGACGGCGGATTTTGATGCCTCGGCGGCGCAGCTTGGCCTGACCTGTGCGGAGGCGTTGGAGCAGATGCGCGGCACCGAGTTTGTCGAGGCGCGGCGCGTGGATATGCAGCGCACATTCGCCCGTCATGCACGGCTGTCCGCCGATCTGGACGCGCTGCGCGGGGCCGGGCCGTTTTCGCGCGCCTATCTGGCCGGGCATCTGGCCGACAAGGATATGACCGCGCGTACAAGGAATGATTTCCGCCCCGCGCTGCCTTTGACATTCGAGGGCGGCGTTTTCGCGGGTGTTGGCGCAGTGGCGGGATGGGCGGCCATGGCCATGGCGCTGGCATTGTTGCGCGGGCTTTTCGCGCCGTTGCGCCGTCGCAGGTCTGACGCGGATGTGATGGAAGCGGGCTGAGCTTGCGCTAGGCGGCGACTTCATTTAGGGGATTCGCATTTGATATTTAGGGGATTCGCATTTGATGTGAATTCTGATTCAA
>DFBX01000086.1 GCA_002366795.1 Rhodobacteraceae bacterium UBA3069
CCGTCTTGACGTTGATGCCGAGGTCCCGGCTCAACGCCGCGTTCGTAGCTTGCGATCGCTGTATTGTTGCTCTGATAGCGTGCGTGCCCTCTCGGCAGATTTGCCATGCAAATCGCCTGCCGGGTAACAGTACGTGGCGCAGCCGTGACGTATCTGTCCCATAGTCTTTCCTTCCATTCCAAAGAACAGATCGCACCATCAAACCTTGGGATCAAACAGCTAGGGCAGTTCACATTTTTCGCGCCGTCCCACTGTCTTTGATCGACAGTAGCTCTGCGCGCGCAGAACAACATGCAACGCAAAAAGGGGGCCGCAGCCCCCTCCTCACACAAGACCAAAACAGCCTCAGCCGTTCACATCGACCACGACACGGCCCTTGACCTGGCCGGCCAGAATATCCGCACCAAGCTGCGGCAGATCGGCCAGGGTGGCGGCCTGCACCATCGCCTCCAGCTTGTCCATCGGCAGGTCGGTGGCGATGCGTTGCCACGCGCGCAAACGGTTGTCATAGGGCTGCATCACGGAATCGATCCCCAACAGGTTCATCCCGCGCAGCAGGAAGGGCACCACAGTCGTGGGAAGTTTCGCGCCGCCCGCCAGACCGACAGCGGCCACCGAGGCACCGTATTTCATCTGACCCAGCACACGGGCCAACATCTCGCCGCCGACCGCATCGACGCAGCCCGCCCATGTTTCCGATTCCAGCGGGCGCTTGACCACCTCGTTCAACTCTTCACGCGGGACGATCTGCGTGGCACCCAGATCGCGCAAATAGGCTTCGGTCTCGGGGCGACCTGTCACCGCGGCCACCTCGTATCCGAGATGCGCCAGAATGGCCGTGGCAACCGATCCGACACCGCCCGCCGCGCCCGTCACCAGAACCGGCCCGTGGCCCGGCTTCAGCCCGTGATCCTCCAGCGCCATCACCGCCAGCATGGCCGTGAATCCAGCAGTACCTACAGCCATGGCCTGCCGCGGTGTCAGTCCCTCGGGCAGCGGCACCAGCCAGTCGGCCTTGACCCGCGCCTTTTGCGAATATCCACCCCAATGTGCCTCGCCCACGCGCCAGCCGGTCAGCACGACCTTGTCGCCGGGCTTGTAGCGATCGTCCGAACTTTCCTCAACCACACCGGCAAAATCGATGCCCGGCACATGCGGGTATTTGCGCACCAGACCGCCACCCTTGGCCGACAGGCACAGCCCGTCCTTGTAATTCACCGTGGAATATTCCACCGCAACCGTCACCTCTGCTTCTGGCAGATCGGACAGTTCCAACTCCTTGACAGAACCCTTGGCCTCTTCGCCTTCCTGCTCCATCACCAATGCCTTGAACGCCATCCTGCGCTCCTCCTCTTTCATTGTTTCGAAAATACTCAGTTCAGCCCTCGGGCATGAAAATCAGGTCCGTGACCGGCCCCTTAGCCCCAACCGCCGTCAGCATCGCATGGATCTGGCCGCGATGATGGGTTTGATGGTTGAACATATGGGTGATGCAAACGCCCACCGGCAACCGCATCTGGCGCCCCTGCGAGGCAGAGAACCATTCCATGTCGCCATGCAAATCGACGCTGCGCAGTTTTTCCGCCCACAGCTGGATGCGCCCGTCGGTGCGGAAACGCTCGGCCGACCAGACCGCCAGCGTCGGGCACAGCGCAGTGGATTCCGCGCTACCCACATCTGGCCCCGCGCCGCCGTCAAACAGCGCCATCCACAGCCGGTCCCCCCACAAGATATGGTTCGCCGTCGCCAACAGCGACCCGAAAAACGCACCGCGATCTTCGGTCAGCGCCTCCAGCGGCAGGCTTTCCATCGCATCCTGCATCTGGCGGTTCTGCCAGGCATTGTAACGTGCCATGGTCACAGCATATGCTTTATCGATCATTGGCGGCCCTCCTGTGCCCGTCGCCTTGCACATCACAATGACACGGCTTTAATTGTCTGACAAATGAAAATCGACCCGAACAGCCCCGACGACCTGTCTGCCCAGATCGCCACCGCCCTGCGCGAGGCGATCGTCGACGGCTCGTTGCTGGTCGACGCCCGCCTGCCATCCGAGGCAGAACTGGCCGCGCAATTCAACGTCTCGCGCCCCACAGTGCGCGAGGCACTGAAACGGCTGGCCGCGCAATCGCTGATCCGAACGCAGCGCGGCGCGGCGGGCGGCGCTTTCGTGAACCGGCTGTCCTATGACGAGGCCCGCGCCGCGCAGGTCACAACCTCGACCCTGCTTTTGTCGATGAACCAGATCAGCTTCGACACCGCGCTAGAGGCCCGCTACGCGCTGGAACGCGCCTGCGCCCCATTGGCCGCGCAGCATCGCAGCGCCGATCAACTGGCTGATCTGAGGGCGGAAATCCATCGCCAGACCCAGCCCGGCCTGACGGACGAGGCATTCTGCGCATCGGACACAGCCTTCCACCGCACTCTGGTCGAGGCCGCGTCGAACCCGGTTCTGTCGTGGCACTTGGCCGGCGCGATCGAGGCGATGCAACCCCTGATGAACGTCATCACCTTCACCGCCCGTTCGCGCGAAGTGATCGTGCAGCACCACACCGACATCGCCAACGCGCTAGAGGCCCGCGATGCCAGCGCCGTGCTTGCCAGCCTTGATGCGCTGGAAACCTATACCGGCGATCTGGGCGACAAGGTCTTTGCCGCGCGCGCGCGATAGGCCCAATCAGGCCGGGATGCAGGGGAACATGTAGATTTCCGGGCTGGTCTTCAACTCGAACCGGATCGGTGCAAGATCAAGGAGTTGCCCACCAACCTTCACGGCGCCGGGGCCAAAAGTCACGCGCAGGTTTTCGCTTTTGCCTATCGATGCGGGAAACATCACATCGCCGCTGCTTCGACTGTTTTTGCCAAAGAGATCGTAGCGATCCACGGGCCCGTCAAGCCGCCCGGCAATACGCCGCCCGCCCTCTTGCAAGGTGATCCGCGCCGCGTTGATCGATACCTTGGGTGCGACACCTGAGTTCAAGGGCTGCACCACGCTCAACCTCAGACCCATATGGGCTTTGGGCGTATCCGCGTCCTCCATATAAAGCTGCGTGATCACCTCGACCTCGCCAAATCTGCGTATACCGGAAACGGCGCCACTGTTCGGCATGCTCCCGCCCGTGGCGGAATAGGTATATCCGACATCTTCCTATTTATGCACATAGGTCCGCGTCTGGATCGGGATCGGCGCACAGGCGGTTGCGCCCAGCACGGCCACGACATAAGCCATCTTTATCATTTTCATATCCGCATCTTTCCTGTTTGGAACATCCATCCAGAAGCGGTCTGAACAATACTGTTTTGAAATATCCGACAGGCCTATCGACCGCGCGCCGGGCCGGAAAGTCTGGTATTCCATAGCGACCACAATCCAAAGGTAGCTTTAACTTCGCCATGCAAGCCATTGTTTTTATTATAATAAAAATACATTCATTTCTTTCACGATCATACACTGGAAATCCTCTGGCACAGCCCCTATATTCATATTGTTCCTTCGGGAGCTATGGACATAAACGCGCTCATAATAAGCGGATCGGACCCGGGGGCGGTACCCGGCGACTCCACCAAATATCCCTTGTTGGGGGATCACGGGGTCGAAACAGGATCGACGAACGTCTAAAGGGGTTAGCTTTGTCCCGGTGAGTTACCACCGTTATCGGTACGCTAAGTACAATTGCCAACAACAATCGTGCTCCGATGGCTCTGGCCGCGTAAGCGGTTCGATCTATCGAAACTTAAGTCCTTGCGCCTAGCCGCGTAAGGCGGGGTCCGCAGGCACCTGGCAACAGAAGCCTGCACTTTACCCCCCTTTAAATCTGATACTTACGGGCTGCATTTGATGTAGAGCGCCTTTTCCCGCCGTTAGCGGATTCTTCACCTATTCGCGGCACTCTTCCTCCATGATGGAGGGTCCGATGGGCGAAAATGCAGCGATTTTGACCGAATGGTATGAACGTGTCTGGCAAAACGGCGAGGCGGAGGCGATCGATACATTGATGAAACCCGATACGTTGGCAGGTGGGCTTGTGCCCGGAATGCAGATCGGACCGGATGAATTCAAACTGCTTGTCGCCACCCTGGACGAACTGATCGAGGCACCCAAAGTCCGCATGGAAAAACTGATCGAGGTAGGCGATTGGGTGTCAGCCTTCATCACCTTCCAGGCCACGCCGCGCGACGGATCCCCATCTTTCGACTGTTCGGCCATGACATTTGCCCGCATCAAAGGCGGCAAGATCGTCGAAGCATATAACACCTTGGATTTCGTCATGTTTTTCGAAAGCCTTGGGCTGCTTCCCCCCGATACGGTGGCGTTGCTTTTGTCCGGCCAAGCACTGCAATAGCCGGTTGACCAAGCCGAATTCAACGGCCTATGAATCGCGCACGAGCAGCGCGAAAGGGCGTCTATGTCCGGCGAAAACACCATCGGCCTCGGGCCTCTCAGCGCGATATTCGGGCGCATCGGCATCCTCTCCTTTGGTGGACCCGCAGCGCAGATCGCGCTGATGCACCGCAGTCTTGTTGACGATCATAAACTGCTGACCGAAAAGCAATTTTTGGGCGCACTATCATTCTGCATGTTGCTGCCGGGACCAGAGGCGATGCAGTTGGCCACCTATTCAGGCTGGCGCTTGCGCGGCACCCTGGGCGGGTTGATCGCGGGGCTGCTGTTCGTGCTGCCGGGCGCATTGGTGATCCTTTTGCTGGCCTTTGCCTATGCCGCCTACGGGCAGGTGCCGCTGGTGCAGGCCGCGTTTCTGGGCATCAAGGCGGCGGTGATCGTAATCGTCATCCAAGCCCTTGTCCGAATAGGAAAAAAATCACTCGACACCAAAACGGCGCGGGTACTGGCGCTGCTGTCCTTCATTGGGATTTACACCGCTGGCCTGCCCTTTCCATTGCTGATCCTTGCGGCCTCAATCTGGGGATTTGTCACCACGCGCGGTACCGGGATCAGCCCGCCGCTGCCACGCACCGCCCATACACTGCGCACGGGTGCTGTCTGGGGCGCGCTCTGGGCTGCACCGCTACTTTACCTTTATGCCATAAATGCCCAATTCCTAAAGGAAATCGGACTGTTCTTCGCCAAGCTGGCGGTGGTCACCTTCGGTGGGGCCTATGCGGTTCTGGGCTACATGGCACAGACCGTGGTCGAGGCGAAACAGTGGCTTTCCCCGCAGCAGATGATCGATGCGCTTGGACTGGCCGAAACCACCCCCGGCCCGCTTATCCTTGTTACCGAATTCGTGGCGCTTCTGGCCGGCCAATTGCAAGGTGGCCCCGCCCTGGCGCTGGCCGCAGGGGCCACCGCGCTTTGGATGACCTTTACCCCCTGTTTTCTATGGATTTTCGCGGGTGCCCCATATGTCGAATGGATTCTTGCCAAGCCCCGGCTGAACGGCGCATTGACCGCGATTACCGCCGCCGTCGTAGGCGTGATCGCGAACCTGTCGCTATGGTTTGCCCTGCACGTGCTGTTCGGCACCGTCACGCAAAGCCCCGTCGGCACCCTGCCGGATCTGGCCACGTTCCAGCCGCGCGCCATGTTACTGACCGCGCTGGCCGCCCTGCTGTTGATCCGCTTGCCGATGCTGGCCGCCCTGCCCGTCATGGCCCTGATTGGCGCCGCGATACATGTTATTTCCTGACACCCGCGCTTTTCCCGCGCCCAACGGTTTTTGGCGTCTTTTGTTTTGCTTAGAATCCCCTATGCTGCCCACGAAAGC
The DNA here is from genome assembly GCA_002366795.1 of Rhodobacteraceae bacterium UBA3069. GTDB lineage: Bacteria > Pseudomonadota > Alphaproteobacteria > Rhodobacterales > Rhodobacteraceae > UBA3069. Next base: position 5,727 of record DFBX01000086.1, read on the forward strand.
CGGAGAAAAAGAATGACCCGATCCATCGATTATGGAAACCTGATGCACCGCGCCATGCGCGGATTGATACAGGAAGTTCTGCAAGACGTGTCCGACCACGGGTTGCCCGGCAACCACCATTTTTTCATCACCTTCGACACCACCCATCCCGATGCCAAGCTGGCCGACTGGCTGCGCGAACGCTACCCCGAGGATATGACCGTGGTGATGCAGCACTGGTATGACGGGCTTGAGGTCACGGACGAAGGATTCTCTGTCACGCTGAATTTCGGCGACAGCCCCGAACCGTTGTATATTCCCTATGACGCGATCAAGACCTTCGTTGATCCTTCGGTCGAATTTGGCCTGCGGTTTGAAACCCAGCAATCCGACGACGATGAGGACGAGGAAGAGCTCGACATCGTTGAAACGGAAGAAGACGACCAGAAGGACGCCGATGTCGTCAGCCTGGACAGCTTCCGTAAATAGGCGCGTAAATATTTTGTAACGGTGGCAGATTCGCCACCGGGCGGTCACAAAGCCGCGCGATTGCTATACGGAACACCGGACAGGAGGTTCCGATCATGGCGCGGGGGCGCGCAAGATAACCGAAGGGCTGGAACAGGTTAAAGGCCCGAACGTCGAAATCGGCACCGGCAGTTACACCCGCGCCATCCTTGACCGTGGCATCGCGCCCGAACCTCTGCCCCTGATGGAAATGAACCTGCGGTTCTACCGGATACTATGTGCAAAATTCCCTAGCGTGACCCTGCTGAACTGTCCCGCGCGGGCCTTTGCATTCCATCGTATACAACATTGAACTTTCCGCTGGATGCGGTAAGAGGTCGGCAACGTCATTTCAGGAGTTGCCGACCATGACCAACACCCGCACCGAAACCGACAGCTTCGGCCCGCTTGAAGTTCCCGCAGACAAGTATTGGGGCGCACAGACCCAGCGGTCGATCATGAACTTCCCTATCGGGTGGGAGCGTCAGCCGGTTCCGATCATCCGCGCGCTTGGTGTCATCAAGAAAGCCTGCGCCCAAGCCAACAAGGAACTGGGCAACATGGAGGCAGAAATCGCCGATGCGGTCATCGCCGCCGCCGGCGAGGTGATCGAAGGCAAGTTCGACGACAACTTCCCGCTGGTGGTCTGGCAGACCGGGTCTGGCACCCAGTCCAACATGAACTCGAACGAGGTGATCTCGAACCGGGCGATCGAAATGCTGGGCGGTGTGATGGGGTCCAAATCCCCCGTCCACCCCAATGACCATTGCAACATGGGCCAGTCCTCGAATGACACCTTCCCCACCGCCATGCATGTCGGCATCGCCATGCAGGCGCGCGACGTGCTGCTGCCCGGCCTGAACAAACTGGCCGCCGCGCTGGAGGAGAAAGCCGAAAAGTTCAAAGATATCATCAAGATCGGTCGCACCCATACGCAGGACGCAACGCCCCTAACCCTTGGCCAGGAATTCGGCGGTTACGCGCACCAGGTCCGCAAGGGGATCGCGCGGGTCGAGGCATGCCTTGGCGATATTTACGAACTGGCACAGGGCGGCACCGCCGTCGGCACAGGCCTGAACACGCAAAAAGGCTGGGCCGAAATGGTCGCGGCAAACATGGCCGAAATCACCGGCCTGCCCTTCGTCACCGCCCCCAACAAGTTCGAAGCACTGGCCGCCCATGACGCGATGGTCATGTTCTCGGGCGCACTGAAAACCGTGGCCGCCAGCCTGTTCAAAGTTGCGAACGACCTGCGTTTGCTTGGCTCTGGCCCGCGCTGCGGTCTGGGCGAGCTGATCCTGCCGGAAAACGAGCCTGGATCGTCGATCATGCCCGGCAAGGTCAACCCGACCCAAGCCGAGGCGCTGACCATGGTCTGCGCCCATGTCATGGGCAATGACGCCGCCGTGGGTTTTGCAGGCTCGCAAGGGCACTTCGAATTGAACGTCTATAACCCGATGATGTCTTACAACGTGCTGCAATCCATGCAGCTTTTGGGCGACAGCGCGTCGGCCTTCACCGACAACATGGTGGCAGGGATCGAAGCGAACGAGCCGCGCATCGAAAAGCTGCTGCATGAATCGCTGATGCTGGTCACGGCGCTGGCCCCCACCATCGGGTATGACAACGCCACCAAGGTCGCCAAGACCGCGCATAGGAACGGCACCACCCTGAAGGAAGAGGCGATTGCCCTTGGCTTTGTCGATGCCGAAACCTTTGACACGGTCGTGCGCCCCGAGAACATGATCGGGCCGAAGTAATGTCCGAACCGGTCAATCTGAACCGGTTTCGTAAAGCAAAGGCGCGGGCTGACAAACAAGCCCGCGCCAATGAAAACGCTGTGAAATTCGGCCGCACCAAACCGCAGAAAACCTTGGAGCAGGCCAAGGCCGACAAGGCCCGCCAGACGCTAGACGGGGCTAGGCGCGACGGAAAAGACGACGCATGAGCGCGCCGGTCAAACGGTCTTTGACCCTGCGCGGGCATCGCACCTCGGTTTCATTGGAAGACGAGTTCTGGAAAGCATTCCGCGAAATCGCCGAAGACCGCGGCATCGCGATCAATGCACTGGCCGCCGAGATCGACGAATCCCGCAGCATGGACACCGGCCTTGCCACCGCGATCCGTCTGTATGTTCTGAAATTCTATCAGTCTCTTAACGCGGGGTGATCCGCAGCCAGATGCCATCCTTGCCGCGCACGGTCAGGTGCGCCACCGGTATGGCCGGGCGGCCTTCGACCAGTTCGAAACGGTATTCGCGCAGCAGCATCGCCAGCAGCAACGGCCCTTCGGCCATGGCAAATCCCGCACCGGGGCAAACGCGCTGCCCTTGCGAAAACGGGATATAGGCGCGGCGCAGCCCCTTCTTGCCATTGGGGCAGCCGAACCGCGCGGGGTCAAACGCATCGGGCTTGTCCCAGATCCGTTCGTGGCGATGCAGGTGCCATGGCGACAGCACGATCTGACTGCCCTTGGGCACATCGCGGTCCCGGAAATGTTCGGGGCAGGCTGCCTCGCGCACCATCATCGGCACGGGCGGATAAAGGCGCAGTGCCTCGCGGAACACGTCGCGGGCGATACGCAGCTTTCCAAGGACCGAGAAATAGATTTTCTCGGGAGCTATCTCTGCCGCGGCCTCTGCCGCCGCGCGGTCCTGCCATTCGGGGTGCATCGCCAGCAGGTAAAGCGCCCATGCCAGCGCCGAAGCCGATGTTTCATGCCCCGCCAGAAAGAAGATCGCCACCTGGTCCACCATTTCCTCGGTGTCGAAACGCTGGCCTGTCACCGGGTCCGCCGTGGTCATGATCTTGGTGGCCAGATCGTCGGGCGCGGTGCCCTGCGCAATGGCCGCTGTCCGATCCGCCGTCAGGCGGGTGATGAGGGCACGGATTTTCGCCGCCGTCTGCCGCGTGCGCTTGCGGTGCCAGCGGGGCAGCCATTTCGGCAAAGGCAGGATGGCGGCGATATTGACCACGGGCGCGGTGCGCTGGTGGTCGCGGAATTCCTGAAACACGGCTTGGGCTGTCTGATCCTCGATCGGGATGGAAAACAGCGTGCGGAAAATCACATCCGCCGCCGCGTGGCTGGCTTGCAGTTCCATTTCCACCGGATGTCCGTTCGCCAGCGGTTGCAACCGCGCCACGGCAGCGCGGCCAGCGTCCCACATGGCGGGAAAGGTGTCGCGCAACCGCCCCCCTTCGAAGGCGGGGTCGATGATACGGCGCTGGCGTTTCCACTGCGCGCCATTGGTCACGAACACCGACTGGCGCAGCAAGGGCGCCAGCCCTTCGCGCACGCGGTTCGATTTGGGGAAATCATCGGGCCGGCTGCGCAGCACCAATTCCACCAGATCGGGGTCGTTGCACATATAGCTGCGGAAGAACGGCGTTTTAAACTCGGCCATCCAGGCCCGATACAGACGCGCAGGCTGCGCCGACAGAATGTCCTGCCGGAACAATTTCATATAACGCCAGAGCGACACCTTCCCCGCCCGCGACGCCGGTTTCGGCGGCAGGGTCATAGCATGCTCCGGTATTTTGACACCGGGGTTTCGATACGCGATTTCGACGGGGCGCGGCCCGCGTATCGCTGCGCAAGGGTCAGCGGCCCTGCGGTGATGCGGAAATAGTCGTAATCGGCGGGCCGGTCGAAAGCACACAAATATTGGAAATGCAGTCGGAAGAAGCGGCGTTTCAATTGTTGCCAGCGTTCGGGGCTAAGGGTCTGGGTGAAAGCAGCGGAAATGACGATGGGCCAGCGTTTGTCCGGCGGGGCCACCCCGGTCACCGCCACCGGATCGCACAACGCAAAGGCGCAGCCATCGCCCGGGGCGGTCACGTCGAGCCAGAACAATTCATCCCGCGCGGAAAGATAGGCCAGATCAGCGCGCAAACGGTCCGCCTTGGGCAGGAAGGACACCATTGGCACCACCTGCCCCAACGACAGGAAGCCAAGCGCGGGGCCGCCCGCAGGCACGCGACCGGAACGAATCAAGTCCGACAGAATTGACACAGCCAGATGCGCCCCTGAGGAATGGCCAACCACCAGCACCTCGTCCACATTCTCCTGGACGGCGGTGGCGATCTGGCTGCGGAATTGATACATCCGCGCCTCCAGCTCGGGCGGGTTGGCGCCGTGCCAGCGGGCGGAATAGGCGTAGTCATGCATCAGGTAATAGGCAAAAAACTTGCCATCGCGCGCCTTGAACCAGCGTAGCACGATCCAGGCGACAGACAGCAGGCCCAGCCAATATGCCGCCCCTTCCAACAGCATTCGCGCGGCGAAGGCCGTGCTTTCGCTGCCCAAGGGTATCAGCCCCCAGGCCCGGACCAGCGCCCTGCCCGCCAGATGACCCAGCCCCAGTGCCAGCGCCAGTTGCAGCAGCAGGAACAGCACCGGGTAAAGCGCGGCAATCACCGGCCCCTTGCGTAGCTTCATCAGCCGCCACAGCGCGCCACTGGCGATATAGGTCCACGCGGTACGGATCAGTTGCGCATAGGTGGCGGGGATGGATTTGCCCATGCTGTCCCGCACGATGTCGGACCAGACCAACACCTCGATATCCGATTGCACCTGCGCGCCATCCATCGCCGCATCCACGTGCCAGCCATAGGGCTCCTGCCCCTGTTTCGGGGAAAGGGCGATGTCATAGCCGGAAAACGCCGCCTGCTCGGTCCCTTCCTTGCGGTAAAGTTCGCGGTAGCGACGGGGATGAATCGGGTCATAGCCGGGGATGTAGAACACCCGGCGCTTGCGTATTGGATTGGTACTGCTCTGGGCCATGTCGGAAACGGGCCTTACCTCTTGTTGCGGCAAGGTTAACCCAGCTTTGGGGCGAGAGTAAGACTCCCGGCGTGGCGCGTGGGTCGGCGTCGGGATGCCTTTGGCGAGAGTATTTTTGGCAAAATGAAAGCGGCGCGTCAGCCCAAGGCCGCGAGCGCGGGGAATGTTTCAAGCAACCAGTACGAGAAGGCCGAGAAACCGCCCGTCAGCATCAAAAGGCCGATGGTCCACAGCAGCAGGCCCATGATCCGCTCGATCCGTTCCATGTGACGCTTCATCCATGACAGCAGCCCGCCAAGCCGCGGCAGGAAGGCCGCGAAAAGCAGGAAGGGAATCCCAAGCCCGGCGGCATAGACGGCCAGCAAAACGGTGCCCTTGGTCAGCGATGCCTCGGATGCGGCCAGCGACAGGATCGCCCCCAGTTGTGGGCCGATGCAGGGGGTCCAGCCAAAGGCAAACGCAAGGCCAAGGATGTAGGCGCCGAAGGCCGATCCACCCTTGTCGCCCACATCCATCCGCGCCTCGCGGTCAAGGAATCCGATCCGGTAGACGCCGACAAAATGCGCGCCAAAGATCATCACCACGATGCCGGCAATTGTGTTGAACCAGTCTTGATAGGACAAGAACACCGACCCGATAGCCGAGGCCGTGAAGCCAAGGAACAGGAACACCGTGGACAGGCCCATGACAAAGAACAGAGCTGGCAAGATGGCACGGTTGCGCCCCTCGCTCAGGTCAGTGACCGAGACGCCCGACATATAAGCCAGGTAAGGCGGCACGATGGGCAGCACGCAAGGGCTGAGGAAAGAGATCAGCCCCGCGAAAAGGGCCACTGCCATGGCGGGAAGAAGCCCCGCGTCGATGATTTCGATTCCGAACATGCAATGTTGATAGGCGATTGCCGCGCGCCCGTCACGCGGTGAGGGGTCACAAAGCCGTGGCTAGTTGTAACAGGCGGGGGCGGAACGAAAAACGCCGCCCCGAAGGGCGGCGTTTGCTGTTCATCCAGGCACAATCAGCGACCCAGCGACCACCAGCCGCGGCGCTTGGGCTTGTCATCGGCCGGCTTTGCCTCGGCTGCCGGCTCTGCCTCGACCGCGACGGGTTCCGGCTGCTTCTCCGGCTCGGGCTGGGCTTCGGCCACAGGTTCCGGCTCTGCCACGGGTTCTGCCACCGGCGCGGGCTCTGGCACCGCTTCGATTGCAGGTTCCGAAGCCGGTTCCGGTGCAGCCTCGATCACGGGAGCAGGCGCGAACTCGGTCAGACTGTCCACGGTTTCGCTTGCCGGGACTTCGGCCGCAGCGACTGCGGCTTCGGCTGCTGCGGCTTCCTCGGCCTCTTTCTTGGCCTTGGTGCTGCGCGAACGGGTCGAAGTGCTGCGCGAGCGGGTCTTTTTCGGCTTTTCGGCCTCTTGCCCGGTTTCGGCAGGTTTCTCTTCACCCGCGGCGGTCTCGCCCTCTGCCGCTTTCGCGGCTTCGGCCTCTTTCGTGGCCTTGGTGCTGCGCGAGCGGGTGCGCGTGCGCTTGGGCTTTTCTGCAGCGGCGTCGGCCTTGGGGGCTTCTGCCTCTGCCTCGGCGCTCTGCGCTTCGGCGGGGGCCGCCTCGGGCTGGTCGGCCTTGGCCGCGTCATCCGCGCCCGTTTCGGCATCCTCGGCAAACCCGTTTTCCTCGGCGCCATTCTCGCCGTTCTCGCCGTTCGAGGATTTAGACGAGCGACGGCGACGGCGACGACGACGCTTCTTGGGCTTGCCCTCTTCCTCACCATTCTCCTCGGTGCGGATGACTTCGGCCTCTTCGACCTCTGCCTCTTCGGCGACGTCCTCGTCCACCTCGTCCATCAGGGCGGCGGTGGCGGACACCACCGGCGCGGCCTCGGGCACGACGCGGGTGGCGGTCTTGAACTTTTCAAGCGTGAAGTCGGGGGACACCAGCATCGGGTCGCCCTCGACGCGCACGGACAGACCGTAGCGCGCTTCGATCTGGGCGACATGTTCGCGTTTCTGGTTCATAATAAAGTTGGTGATGCCGACGGGACATTTCACCAGCACCTCGCGCGAGCGGCGGCGGGTGCCCTCCTCTTCGATCTGGCGCAGGATGTTCAGCGCCATGTTGTCATCGGATCGGATCAACCCGGTGCCGTGACAGGCCGGGCACGGCTGGGTCGTCGCCTCGATCATGCCGGGGCGCAGACGCTGGCGCGACATTTCCATCAGGCCGAAACCGGAAATGCGGCCCACCTGGATGCGCGCGCGGTCGGTTTTCAGCTTGTCCTTGATGCGCTTTTCAACGGCGTTGTTGTTCTTGCGCTCTTCCATGTCGATGAAGTCGATCACGATCAGACCGGCCAGGTCGCGCAGGCGCAACTGGCGGGCCACCTCTTCGGCGGCCTCAAGGTTGGTCTTCAGCGCGGTTTCCTCGATCGAGCCTTCCTTGGTGGCCCGTCCAGAGTTCACGTCGATAGCCACCAGCGCCTCGGTCACGCCGATCACGATGTAACCGCCCGATTTCAACTGCACGGTCGGGTTGAACATGCCTGCCAGATAGCTTTCGACCTGGTAGCGCGCGAAGAGCGGCATCTGCTCCTGGTAGAGTTTCACGTTCTTGGCGTGGGACGGCATGATCATTTTCATGAAGTCCTTGGCGATGCGGTAGCCGCGCTCGCCCTCGACCAGAACCTCGTCGATCTCGCGACTGTAAAGATCGCGGATCGAGCGTTTGATCAGGTCACCCTCTTCATAAATCTTGGAAGGCGCAGTGGATTCCAGCGTCAGCTTGCGGATCTGTTCCCAAAGGCGGAACAGGTATTCGTAGTCGCGCTTGATCTCGGTCTTGGTGCGCTGCGCGCCGGCGGTGCGCACGATCAGGCCAGCGCCTTGCGGCACTTCGATTTCGGAGGCGATTTCTTTCAGTTTCTTGCGGTCGGCCGCGTTGGTGATCTTGCGGGAAATCCCGCCGCCGCGCGCGGTGTTGGGCATCAGCACGCAATACCGACCGGCCAGCGACAGATAAGTGGTCAGCGCCGCGCCCTTGTTGCCGCGTTCTTCCTTGACGACCTGCACCAGCATGATCTGGCGAACCTTGACGACTTCCTGGATCTTGTAGCGGCGCGGGCGCGGTTTGCGCGGCGGACGGATGTCCTCGTGATCGTCGTCATCGGCGACGGATTCGATGGTTTCATCCTTGTCAGAGGCGCTTGCCTTGTCGTCCTGATCGTCGTCGTTTTCATCGTCGACATTGTGATCGCCATTCGCGACGTCGGATTTTGCTTCGGCCTTGGCCTCGGGCTGATCGTCGAACTCGGCTTCGGCTTCAGCGCCGTTCTCTACGGGTTCTTCAACCGGGGTTTCAGCCACCGTTTCCATGGGCGAGGTGCCCTCTTCCACGGGGGTCTTGGCATCGGGGTCAAGGTCGATGGTTTCCATCCCGGCGATCTCGGTCTTTTCGACCTCCTTCGTCACGGTGGCGTCATCGCCGTCGGTCTTGGCCGCATTGGAGCGCGAGCGGGAACGAGACCGCGATTTCGGGGATTTCTTCTTTTCGTCCTCCTCGTCGCGCGCCTTCATCGCCTCGGCATAGGCGCGCTCTTCCTCCATCAGCGCCTCGCGGTCGGCGACGGGGATTTGGTAGTAATCGGGATGGATTTCCGAAAAGGCAAGGAAGCCGTGGCGGTTGCCGCCGTAATCGACGAACGCCGCCTGAAGCGACGGTTCAACCCGCGTTACCTTTGCCAGATAGATGTTGCCCGCAAGCTGGCGCTTGTTTTCGGACTCGAAATCAAATTCTTCGACTTTGTTTCCGTCGACGACCACAACGCGGGTTTCTTCCGCGTGGGTCGCATCGATAAGCATTTTCTTCGCCATGTTTTCCATTCGCATCACGCACCGGGCCACCCCCTGGGGGACGGGAAAGCGGTATCTGATGTCTATTAAGGGCGATGGGGTGCATGACACGCAGCATGTCAAAGGTCAGGCCGGTAGCGGCCCCTGCCCTTGCATCTGATGCTCTTGCACGCCTCATCGCGTTTCTTCTCCGACGCGTTTCGGGCGGTTTTCCCGGCCCTTTAGCGCCCATTCATGGCCCTTGGGTCCGGTTTTATCGGCCTTTGGGCGGTCTCAGCGGCCTTTGCAACATGCGTTACAAGGCCCAATCGGTCTGTCCAGTCGTGCCGGAGGTCTTCCTACACCGCTCTGGAACAGCGAAACTCATTCGGCGGGCGCGGCGCGCCCTTTGCCGTTCTTGCACCATAAGGCCTTCAAAGACGCAAACACAATGGGGAAAATGCCGCGCACGGCCTGCCAATGCAGGATACAGCCCCTGAAACAGGCCACGATACCGTTACAATCAAGCCGACAAGGCTGTGCAATCATGTGGCGAAACTATTGGCGACATTCGCCTGAGACAAAATTTGACAGGGCGACCACACGGGCCGCCCCATTTGCCCACAGGCAGTATTTTATTGGACGTAATCAACCCGTTGCAGGCCATACTTGGCCATTTTTTCGTTCAGCGTGCGGCGCGGCAGGCACAGCTCGTCCATCACATTGGCGATGGATCCTTTATGACGCCGCATCGTGTTGTCGATCAGCATGCGCTCGAACGCTTCCACGTATTCCTTCAGCGGCTTGCCCTCGGTGGTCATCACCGGCTGCATCTCGTCATGGTCGGCCATCAACAGCGACGTGATGGTGCCGGACCCGCGCCGCGATTGCAGCACCGCGCGCTCTGCCACGTTGATCAACTGGCGCACATTGCCCGGCCATGGCGCTTGCAGCAGTTGCGCCGCCTCCTGCGCGGACACCTTGGGCGCGTCGCAACCGTATTCCTCGGCGAATTGTTCGGACAGACGGGTGAACAGCGTCAGGATGTCCTCGCCGCGCTGGCGCAGCGGTGGCAGGGTGATGCGCAAAGCCGCCAGCCGGTAGAACAGGTCGGGGCGTAGCACGTCTTCCAGTGTCTTGTCCTGCTGTTGCAGGTTGGAAATGGCGACGATGCGGGTTTCGGGCGGGGTGCCTTCCTCGTTGATGAACGAAAGCAGCCGCGCTTGCAGGCTGTCGGACAGGGCTTGGATGTCTTCCAGAACCAGCGTACCGCCGCGCGCTTCCTCGACCGCGGGAAGCTGGCTATCCTCGGGCAGCATCGGGCCGAACAGGCGTTTCGACAGCGCCTCCTCCTCCATCGCGGCGCAGGACAGCAGCACGAATTTCTTGCCCGCCCGCGCGCCAACGGCGTGCAGGGCGTGGGCCACCAGCGTCTTGCCGGTGCCGGTTTCCCCGTCGATCAAAACGTGGCCATCGGCCTGCCCCAGATCCAGAATATCCTCTTTCAGACGTTCCATCACCGGCGAGGTGCCAATCAGCTTTTTCATCAACTGGCCGCCATCGGACAGCTCGCGCCGCAGGGCGCGGTTGTCCAGCACCAAGCGGCGGGTGTTGGTGGCCTTCTTGGCCAACTCGCTCATCCGGTCGGGGTTGAACGGCTTTTCCAGAAAATCGAAGGCGCCGACGCGCATTGCTTCGACCGCCATGGGGACGTCGCCGTGACCGGTGATCATGATCACCGGCAAGGCGGAATCCGCGCCCATCAGTTTTTTCAGGAACTGCATCCCGTCCATGCCCGGCATCTTGATATCGGAAATGACGATACCGGGGTAATCCGGCCCCAGCACCTTCAGCGCATCCTCGGCGCTCGCGAATGTTTCCGTGTCATACCCGGACAGGGCCAGCCATTGGCTGATCGACTGCCGCATATCCTGTTCGTCATCGACGATTGCGATTTTCATCATCTTGGCCATTGCGTTTACTCCGCTGCCTCGAAACCTGTGTCTTCCGTCAAGATAGGTAGTTGCATTTCAAATACAGCCCCCCCGCCCTCGGCATTGCGCGCCGTGAGCCTTCCGCCAAGGTCGTTCACGATCCCCGACGAAATGGCAAGCCCCAGCCCGACGCCCTCGCCCGGCTTCTTGGTGGTGTAGAACGGCTCGAACAGGGTCTCCAGATCGTCGATGCCCTGCCCGTTGTCGCGCACGGTCAGCGTGGCGGTCTCGCCCGCGGCCAGCAGGATGTCGATACGCGGGTCTTCCTCGCCTTGCGTGGCGTCCAGCGCGTTGCGCAGCAGGTTGATGATGACCTGTTCGATCCGCACCCGGTCGCCCATCACCCGCACCTCTTGCTGCGGCAGATGGCGGGTGATGCGCACTTTGCGGGTTTTCAGCTGCGGCTCCATCATCGACAGGCTCGATGCCAGCGCATCGCCCATATTCACTGGGGAAAGCGCATCGGCCCCCTTGCGCGCATAGGATTTCAACTGCCGCGTGATCGCCCCCATCCGTTCGATCAGATCGTCGATCCGCTGGAAGGATGACAGTGCTTCGTCGGGGCGGTTGCGGCGCAGCAGCAGGCGCGCACCGGCCAGATAGGTCTTCATCGCGGCCAGCGGCTGATTCAGCTCGTGGCTGACGGCGGCCGACATCTCGCCAAGCGCCGCCAGCTTCGACGATTGCGCAAGGGTTTGTTCCGCCACGGCAAGGGTTTCCTGCACCCTTTCGCGTTCGGCAATTTCCCGCTGCAGGCGTTCATTCAATTGGCGCAACTCCGCCGACTCGCGCTGGAACAGGGCCATGCGCAGCGCCGTCTTGCGGCTGAGCGCATAGAAGGCCAACGCCAACAGAATCGCGAACCCCATGATTTCGAGGGCAAGGAACCCGTTCACCTTTTCACGCACGGAATCATAGGTGGTGAAGCTGGCGATGCGCCAGCCGCGGAACTGGATGCGGCTTTCCATGCGCATCACCGCCTCGCCCTGCACATAGGCATCGGCGGGCAAGTTGGTCCAGTCGGCGGTGGCCTGGATGGCACGCTGGATGGCGCTGTCGGCAGGTTCGTATTTCAGCGCCTCGGCCTCGGTCAGGCCACGCCAGCGCGGTTCGGTCGCCAAGATGATCGCGCCCTCGGAATCGCTGACCAGAACCGCATCGGAAATCCCTGCCCAGGCCCGTTCGAACTTGGCCAGATCGACCAGGACCACGACCACCCCCAGCGATTCCGAACCGGAATTTACGCGCCGGGAATAGGCGAAATCATAGCCGCCGCTTTCGCGCCGCTGCACGGTAAACACGGTTTCATTCGCGCGCAGGGCATTAATGAAATAACCCTCGGCGCGCAATTGGCCACCCAGCTGGTTGCGGTCGGTCGCGGCCACAACGCGCCCATCACGGTCCAGTAGCATAAGCGAGGCGGCGCCGATTTCCTCGACAAAGGAAATCAGCCGCTGGGTGGATTGCGAATAATCGCCCGAATTCAGCGCCCCGATCAGCGCCGGGTCACGCGCCAGCAGCTGCGGCACGATGGCGTTGCGGCGCAGTTCCGACACAAGGTTGCCGGAATATAGGGCAAGCCGCAGTTCGGCCCGGTTGCGGGTGTTTTCGGTAAAGCGGCTGGTCAGAAAGGCATTGGTGGTCAGCACCGTGACCACGGCCAACACCAGCACAAGGGCCAATGCAATACGGACCCGCCAGCTTACCGTGCGGGGCGTTTCAGTGGTGTCATTGGGTCGGGTTGCAGCAGCCATGACCTAGAATAGGTCACGCCCGCCGCAGGGTAAAGTCACGCGGTGGCCAGCTGGTCCATCAGACCGGCGAACATTTGCTTGCCATCGGTGCCGCCATGGGCCGGATCGGCCGCCCGTTCGGGGTGGGGCATCATGCCCAGCACACGGCGGTTTTCCGACAGGACACCGGCAATATCCGCAACAGATCCGTTTGGATTGTCCGCATAGGTAAAGGCGATGCGGTCCTGATCGAGCAGCCGCGCCAGCGTGGCGTCATCGGCGTAGTAATTGCCGTCATGATGCGCGATCGGAATGTCGATCACCTGGTCCTTGGCATAGCCATGGGTAAAGGCGCTGTCCGCAGTGCCCACGACCAAGGGCACGGTTTTGCAGATGTATTTCAGGTTGGCATTGCGGCGCAGCGCACCGGGCAGCAGGCGGGTTTCGGTCAGGACCTGGAACCCGTTGCAGATGCCAAGCGCGTAACCGCCGCGCTCGGCATGGGCCTTGAGCGCACCGCAAATCGGCGAATTCGCAGCAATCGCCCCGCAGCGCAGGTAATCGCCATAGGAAAACCCGCCGGGCACACCGACGATATCCACGCCTGCGGGCAGGCCCTGTTCCTTGTGCCAGACCATGGTGACTTTCGCGCCGGCGGCCTCGAAAGCGGTGGCAAGGTCACGGTCGCAATTCGATCCGGGGAAAACAAGGACAGCGGCGTGCATCAGGCGATCTCCACCGTGTAGCTTTCGATCACCGTGTTCGCGAGCAGCTTTTCGCACATCTCGGTCACGGTCTGCTCGGTGGTGCCCTCGGCCAGGTCCAGCTCGATCACCTTGCCCTGGCGGACACCTTCGACCCCGTCGAAACCCAATGCGCCAAGCGCGTGTTTCACCGCCTCGCCCTGCGGGTCAAGAACCCCGTTTTTCAGCATCACATGGACCCGTGCTTTCATGGGTAATCTCCTGCGTCTTGGTCTTTCGGGGTGCGGTGCAGCACCCCTTCTTTGTTCCATAGATAGTCAGATCAGCCCCGAACCAGCCGGGGGCCTGTCTTTCAATTGATCAGCGTCGGCTTCGGTGTCGCGCCCTTGGGCATCACGCCAAGACGGCGGGCCACTTCGGAATAGGCATCGGTCAGGCTGCCCAGATCGCGGCGGAACACGTCCTTGTCCAGCTTCTGCTTTGTCTCGATGTCCCACAGGCGGCAGCTGTCGGGGCTGATTTCATCGGCCACCACAAGACGCTGGAAATCACCGTCATAGATGCGGCCAATCTCGATCTTGAAATCGACAAGACGGATGCCGACGCCAAACATGACACCCGACATGAAATCGTTGACGCGCAGCGCCAGCGACAGGATGTCGTCCATGTCCTGCTGGCTGGCCCAGCCGAAGGCTGCGATATGTTCCTCGGTGACCAGCGGATCACCCAGGGCATCGTCCTTGTAGCAATATTCTACGATCGGGCGCGGCAGGGCGGTGCCCTCCTCGATTCCCAGTCGCTTCGACAGCGACCCGGCAGCATAGTTGCGCACGATCACTTCCAGCGGGATGATCTCGCAGGAGCGCACCAACTGTTCACGCATGTTCAGCCGTTTCAGGAAGTGGGTCGGCACGCCGATCGCGCCCAGCCCGGTCATGAAATATTCGGACAGCAGGTTGTTCAGCACACCCTTACCTTCGATGGTCGCCCTTTTCTCGGCGTTGAAAGCGGTGGCATCGTCCTTGAAATACTGCACGATGGTGCCCGGTTCAGGGCCTTCATACAGGGTTTTCGCCTTGCCTTCGTAAATTTTCTTGCGCCGTGCCATGGCCACTCCGTCGCTTGGGCCGCACGATGAGTCCGCAGCCTTTGGCATCCCTTTAGTGCAACGCCCGCCCCGCCGCAAGAGAGCCCGCATCGCCGCGATGCGCCATCATTGCACCGCCGACATGCCAGATAGGCTTGCACCACGGGCCGCGCTTGGGCATACGGGGGGCAACAAGAACCCCACCAGAGGATTGACAGATGAGCACCTTTGACGACCGCGAACACGCATTCGAAGCAAAATATGCCCATGACGAGGAAATGAACTTCAAGGCGCAGGCCCGCGCCAACAAGTTGCTTGGCCTTTGGGCTGCCGAAATGCTGGGCAAGACCGGCGACGATGCCGATGCCTACGCCAAAGAGGTGATCAAGGCCGATTTCGAAGAGGCCGGCCACGAGGATGTCGTTCGCAAGGTTGCCGCCGATCTGGACGGCAAGGCCGATGCCAATGCGATCCGCGCCAAGATGGCCGAACTGCTGCCGCTGGCCAAAGCGCAGCTGATGGCCGAAGACTAAGCCATCCGGGCGCAAACCGCGCCCCGGACCAAGAATGCCAGAACGCGGACCGGAAACGGCCCGCGTTTTGCTTAACACCCTAACCCCCTCCCTTAACTTTCCCTTCCGAAAACCGGCCCCCGTTAACAGGTCGGTAAGTGATCGCTGCCACCCTCCATGACCAGCGACAAGAGGATCGAGCCTGTGACCCATAGCCCAGACAGCCTGCTGCCCGCCGGGCGCGCGCGCAAACTGCGCGTGGCCCTGTGCAACCTTCTGCCCCTGGTCATCGGGGCGGGCTGCCTGTGGCTTCTGGCGGACCGGCTGGGCACGCTGGACCTGTCCGAGGTGATGCGCGCCACCCGCACCGTGACCGCACCGCAATGGCTGGGCGCGACGCTGGCAACGGCGGTCAGCCTTTGGGCCGTGGGCCGCTATGATGCGGTGGTCCACGCCCACATGGGTACCGACATTCGCGGGCGCGACGCGACCCGCGCGGGCGTGGTGTCGATCGCGCTGGCACAGACCGTGGGCATGGGGCTGCTGTCGGGCACGCTGGCGCGATGGCGTCTACTGCCCGATCTGGGGCTGGCCAAGGCGGCGCAGATCACCACCTACGTTTCGATCTCTTTCATGGCGGGGCTGGCCGTGGTCATCGCAGCAGTGGGGCTGATCCTGCCGATGCCGCCCATGATCCCCGGCGCGCTGCTGGGGCTGCTTCTGTTTGGCGCGCTTGGCCTGACCGTACTGGCCTTTCTGCGGCCCGCGTTCCGGCTGGGGCGGTTCACGCTCTCCATGCCCTCCTTGCCCTCCATGGGAACGATCCTTGCGCTGACCGTGCTGGATACTGTGGCCGCCGCCGCAGCGCTGCAATTCCTGCTTCCGGCAGAGGTGCAGCCTGCCTTTGCCCAGATGCTGCCGGTGTTCCTGCTGGCGCTTGGGGCGGGGCTTTTGTCCGGGGCACCCGGCGGGATCGGCGCGTTCGAACTGACGCTGGTCGCGCTGCTGCCACATCTGCCCGAAGCGCCCCTGCTGGGGGCGATGCTGGCCTTTCGCCTGATCTATTACGCCCTGCCCGCCTGCCTTGCCTTCATCGCGCTGGCTAAACCGCCGCCCGCCCGGCGCTTGGCGCAGCCGGTGATCGCAACAACGACCGCCCGGGCCGAGGCGTTGATGGACCGCGCCCGCCGATCCGAACTGGGCGTGTTGCGCCAGAACGGCGGCATGGTGCTGGACGAAAGCAACGGCGCGCTTGGCTATGTTGCGACCTCGCAAACCCTGACCGCCCTGTTCGACCCGCTCGAGGCGCGCAGCCCCGCCCTTTACGCCCGCTTTGCCCAGGTTGCGCGGCGCGCGGGCCGCGTCGCCTGTTTCTACAAACTTTCCGCCCGCCACGCCGCCACGGCGCGGCGCGCGGGCATGAAACTGCTGCATGTCGCGGACGAGGCGGTGTTGGACGCCGCCGGGTTCACAACCGACGGCCCACGACACCGCCAATTGCGCCGCAAACTGCGCCACGCCGAAAAGGCCGGGCTGGCCGTCACCCGTGCCGATGCCCGCCTGCCGATTGCGGAAATGGCCCGCGTCGATGCGGAATGGAAGGCAGGGCACGGGCCTGCGCGCGGCACCTCCATGGGGCAATTTTCACCGTCCTACCTGCACCACCAATGGGTATTCCTGGCCCGCCACAACGGGCAACTGGCGGCTTTCGTGACCTTTCATGCCTCGGACAATGAAATCTGTCTGGACCTGATGCGCGCCCGCCCCGGCCTGCCCGATGGCACCATGCACGCGTTGATCACCGCCGCGACCTGCGCCGCCCGCGATGCGGGAATCACCCGCGTGTCCCTGGCCGCCCTGCCTGCCGCAGGCCATGCAGGCGCCCCGCGCGAGGCCGCGCTGCGCGCTTGGCTGATCCGCAAATGGGGGGCGGGCGGGCTGCGCCAGTTCAAACTGGCCTTCGCCCCGCGGCTTGAACCGCTCTACCTTGCCGCGCCGTCTTGGCCCACAATGGCCCTTGCCGGAGCGGATCTGGCCCGCGCGATCCGCTGGCCCGAAGCGCCCGATGCCCTGCCGACACCCGATCCCGACACGCGGCAGATCGAAGATGATCTTGAGGAATATGAGTTTGCCTCTGCCCTGCAAACATGACAGGAAATGCGCGACCGCAACCTGACATGGTGAACGCCCCGATGACGAACGCTCTTTCCCGCCTTCTTGAAACCCGCGACTGGCTGATGGCGGATGGTGCCACGGGCACCAACCTGTTCAACATGGGGCTGGGCGCGGGCGACCCGCCCGAGCTGTGGAATGTCGATCACCCCGACCGGATCAAGACTCTTTATGGTTATGCGGTGAACGCGGGCAGCGACATTTTCCTGACCAACACGTTCGGCGGCAATGCCAGCCGTCTGAAACTGCACGACGCGCAATCGCGCGTGCGCGAATTGAACCGCGTCGGGGCCGAACTGGGCCGCGAAGTCGCAGATGCCGCAGGCCGCACCGTCGTGGTGGCCGGATCCGTCGGCCCGACCGGCGACATCTTCGCCCCCATGGGTCCGATGACCCACGAACTGGCGGTCGAGATTTTCCACGAACAGGCCGAGGGCCTGAAAGAGGGCGGAGCCGATGTGCTGTGGCTTGAAACCATCTCGGCCCCGGAGGAATACAAGGCCGCGGCAGCGGCATTCGCCCTGGCCGACATGCCTTGGTGCGGCACGATGAGCTTTGACACAGCCGGACGCACCATGATGGGTGTCACCTCGGCCCAGATGGTTGAAATGGTGGAAAGCCTGCCCAATCCTCCGCTGGCCTATGGCGCGAACTGCGGCGTCGGCGCGTCGGACCTGCTGCGCACAGTGCTGGGGTTCGCCGCCGCCGGATCGGAACGGCCGATCATTTCCAAAGGCAACGCCGGCATCCCGAAATACCACGACGGGCATATCCATTACGACGGCACGCCGGAACTGATGGCGGAATATGCCGTACTGGCCCGCGATTGCGGCGCGACCATCATCGGCGGCTGCTGCGGCACCATGCCCGAGCATCTGGAAGCCATGCACGAGGCGCTGACCACCCGGCCGCGCGGCCCGCGCCCCACGCTGGATGAAGTCACCACGAAACTTGGCGGCTTTTCTTCGGCCAGCGACGGCACTGGCGAGGATGACGGCCCCAAACGGGAACGTCGCGGGCGCCGCACGCGTGGTTAAAAATAAAGCGGCCGCCGCACGCGTAGGTGAAGGGGACGGTGGGTTATAAACCCACNNGTGGGTTTATAACCCACCGTCCCCAATTGACCCCGCGCAAGGACAGCGCCACCGATCCGTGCGAGCATCCCTTTATGACCACATGAAGGGAGTCGGCCATGTCCTTGAAATCTGTATCAGAGCTTCTGTCCAAACTCACACCCGCTGCCCGCGCCATGGCCAAGCAAAGCCTGCGCGACAGCGGTGATCTGGCTCAAGGCGCACCGCTGGAGGACGCCTTCTCGCAAACCCGCGACTACACCGACTGCTTGCTGGACTGTCAGGACACCTACTCCGACGCGGTTGGTGCATGTGAAACGGACGAATGCCGCGCCGGTGCCGCCGTTGCCCTTCGCAAATGCCGCAAAGGCTGCAAATAGACGCTAAAACAGTGACATCTGATCGCCTGCCCGCAAAGGCGGGCGAAACAGGTCGCAGCGCAACACGGGTTGCTCTGCGTCCAGCCCCAGACGCCGCGTGGCCAGGTCGAACCGTTGCGCGATGATCTTTGCGTAATGCCCCTCGCCGCGCATCCGCTTGCCCCAATCCGCCGCATAATCCTTGCCGCCGTGCATCTCGCGCAGGCGGGCCATCACGCGGGCCGCGCGGTCCGGATAGGCATCCTCCAGCCACTCGCGGAACAGCGGCGAGACCTCAAGCGGCAGACGCAACATGATCCAGCTGGCCGATGTCGCACCCGCGTCGCGCCCCGCCTGCAAGATCGCCTCCAGCTCGGGGTCGGTCAGTGCAGGCACCACGGGCGACACCATCAGCCGCACCGGAACGCCCGCCTGCGACAGCCGCCGCACAGTCGCAAGCCGGCGTGCGGGGGATGGCACGCGCGGCTCCATCCGCCGCGAGAGGCCGGCATCCAGCGTGGTCACAGACACGCCAACCCGCGCCAGCCCCCGCCCCGCCATATCGGCCAGAATGTCGATGTCCCGCGCAATCAAACTGCCCTTGGTGACCACCGCAACCGGATTTCGGAAATCGCGCAGCACCTCAAGGCAGGCGCGCATGATGCCGCGGTAACGTTCGACCGGTTGGTAGGGGTCGGTGTTGGTGCCGATGGCGATGGGTGCCACGTGATAGCACCGCGCGCGCAATTCACGCGCCAGCACCTGCGCCATATCGGGCCGCGCCACCAGCCGCGTTTCGAAATCCAGCCCCGGCGACAGGCCCAGCCATGCATGGGAGGGCCGCGCGAAACAATAGATGCAGCCATGCTCACACCCGCGGTACGGGTTTATCGACCGGTCGAATGGAAGATCGGGCGAACGGTTATAACTGATCGCGCTGCGCGGGCGCTCCTCGCTCACCTCGGTGTGCAATCTTGGCAGGTCTTCCACGATGTCCCAGCCATCCCATGTTGGCACGCTGACATGTCTTTCAAAGCGCCCTGCCCGGTTGGAGGACGCCCCGCGCCCGCGCCGCCGCTCTGCGGCAAGCTGATGCTGATCGTCACGTTCCATTCATCAATCATGAACAAAACCAGAACAATTGCAATCATCCCCATGATCTTGATGCAGATATTTCACCCCATACCAATGATTTCCCGTCTATAAGTCGGATTAATCGCGCCCCATGTCGCATTCCGGACAGTCGATTCCGACACAAATGCGGAAATGGGGCAGAGAAATCCGGGCGTCTTACCGCCCCTGCAAAGGAATCGCCCTATGTCTGACGAAGAAGACATCATCCTGTCGGAACTTAATGACGAGGACCTTGTCGCCCAGATGATGGACGACCTTTATGACGGCATGAAGGAAGAAATCGAAGAATCCGTTCAGATCCTGCTGGAGCGCGGATGGGAGCCTTACAACATCCTGACCGAACCGCTGGTCGGCGGCATGACCATTGTCGGAAAGGATTTCCGCGACGGCATCCTGTTCGTGCCAGAGGTTCTGCTAGCCGCCAATGCGATGAAGGGCGGCATGGCCATCCTGAAACCGCTGCTGGTCGAAACCGGCGCGCCCCGTATGGGCAAGATGGTGATCGGCACGGTCAAGGGCGACATCCACGACATCGGCAAGAACCTTGTGTCAATGATGATGGAAGGCGCAGGTTTCGAAGTTGTCGATCTGGGCATCAACAACGATGTGGAGGCCTACTTGGCCGCGCTGGGAACCGAAGAGCCCGACATTCTGGGCATGTCCGCTCTGCTGACCACGACCATGCCTTACATGAAGGTCGTGATCGACACGCTGGCCGAAAAGGGCCTGCGCGACGATTACATCGTGCTGGTGGGCGGTGCCCCCCTGAACGAGGAATTCGGCAAAGCCATCGGCGCCGACGCCTACTGCCGCGATGCTGCAGTCGCCGTGGAAACGGCCAAATCCTTCGTTGCGCGCAAGCACAACCAAGGCGTCGCCAAAGCGTGATTTCGCTCTTGCGGCGATAACAGCGGCCCGCCCTCGCGCGGGCCGTTTTTTTCATGAAAGGGGGCCTTGATGGACCTGCCAAGCGACGAAAGCCTGACCCGCAAGGGGCTGGACCTGTCCGGCCCTGACGCCCCGCGAAAAGACCGCATCCTGCTGATCGCCTGCGGTGCCATCGCGCGCGAGGTACTGGCCATTACATTGGCCAATGGCTGGGACCATATGGACCTGACCTGCCTGCCCGCGATCTTGCACAACACGCCCGACAGGATCACCGATGCCGTGCGCACGGCGGTCGAAAAGCACCGCGCGCAATATGACCGCATTTTCGTACTATACGCCGATTGCGGCACCGGCGGGCTGCTTCAATCGGCCTGCAAGGACATGGGCGTCGAAATGTTGCAAGGCCCGCATTGCTACAGCTTTTTCGAAGAAAATGAACGATTTGCCAGCCATAGCGAAAGCGAATTCAGCAGCTTCTATCTGACCGACTTCCTGGTCCGACAGTTCGATGCTTTCGTGTGGGAACCATTGGGCCTGGACCGCCATCCCCAGCTAATGGAAATGTATTTCGGCCATTACACAACGCTGATCTATCAGGCCCAGACCGATGATCCCGCGCTGACCGCCAAGGCGCAAGAGGCCGCGAAACGCCTTGGCCTAGCATTCGAACGCCGCTTCACCGGATACGGGGATCTGGAACGCGAACTGGCGGCGCAAGCCTGAAAACGGGATGGCGGGCGGGGCGACGCGCAAGCATAGCGCGGCGCAAGCGCCGGACAGTCATCCCGCGGCAGCCACGGCACGGATACGTTCGATCATCGCCCGCACCCCGTTCGACCGCTGCGCCGACAGATGCTCGTTCAGGCCCAGCCGTGCCAGCTCTGCCGATGCATCCACCGCGCCCACCTCGGCGCAGCTCAGCCCGTTATACAAGGCCCGCAGCACCGCGATCAGCCCGCGCACGATCAGCGCATCGCTGTCGCCGTCAAACCGGAACCGCCCATCGTCGATTTGCGGATGCAGCCAGACCTGGCTGGCGCAGCCGTCAACCTTTGTGGCGGGCACCTTCAACGCATCGTCCAGCGGGTCCATATCCTTGCCCTGATCGATCACGTAGCGATAGCGGTCTTCCCAGTCCTCCAGGAACTCGAAATCCTCGACGATCGCCTCGAATGCCTCGCTTGCCATGGTGCTGCCCCCTTGATTGTTCCCATGACCTAGGACGCGCCGCCGCAAAGGTCCAGAGCCTTGGCGCTTTTCAAGCCGCCGCTTTTGCGGTAACCCATTGAAAAAGAGCGTGAGGCGAGAAATGCGGACACCCCTGGCAGCCCTATTGATTGCAACCCTGATTCTGCCCGGTTGCGGGTCGCGGCTGAACCCGTTCAACTGGTTCGGGCGCGGTCAGGTCGAGGCGGTGCAAACCGGCACGGAAAACCCGCTGATCCCGCAAAAGTCCCGTCTGAAACCCAAGGACATCCCCTACCAGGGCACGCTCGTGGACCAGATCACCGACCTCAAGGTCGAACGCAGCCCTGGCGGGGCCGTGGTGCGCGTGACCGCCGTGGCCGCCCGTCAGGGCGCCTACGAAGTCCGGCTGGCCCCCGCTTTCCAGCAGGACGCCAAAGGCGTGTTCAAACTGGAACTGCTGGCGCTTCAGCCCGCCCGGCGGACCGCGCAAGGCACTGCGGCCAGCCGCACGGTCACGGCCGCCATCGACCTGACCGACCAAGACCTGTTCGGCATCCGCACCATCCGCGTGCAAGGCGCGCGCAACGCGGCCACCTCGCGCCGCTAAACTCCTGTTCCGGAACGTAAAAGGCGGCCCACGGAACATATCCGGTGCCGCCTTTTTCATATCTGATTCTTATCTGGTCGCCGGTTACAGTTGGATGATCTTGACCGAACTGCCCTTGGCCGCCAGCGCGATTTCACCGGCACAAAGGCGCAATGCATCGTCGCCGAACACCTCTTTGCGCCAGCCCTTCAGCGCGGGCACGTCCCGCAGACCCGCCGCGATAGCATCCAGATCGGCCGCAGGCGCGATCAGCCGCGCGGCAACGCCCGTCGCCTCTGTCTTTGCTTTCAGCAGCACGCGCAACAGGTCTGCCAGCGCCGGGTTCACCTGCAACTTGTCACGGCTGGTGTTGGGTTTGGGCATGTCCTCGGGCTTGCAGTCCAGCCCACGTTTGACCGCGGCGAGGATGCCCTCTGCGATGTCGCCCTTGCGCGCCTCGCGCAGCAGCAGACGCGAGCGCCCCAGATCGTTCATCGTCGCCGGCTTGGTCGAGGCAAGCTCGACCAAGGCGTCATCCTTGAACACCCGGCTGCGCGGAATGTTGCGGGCCTGCGAATGGGATTCGCGGAACTCGGCCAGTTCACGCACCACGGCTAGGAACTTGCCGGAATTGGTGCGGGTCTTGATACGTTTCCACGCGTCTTCGGGGCGGGTGATATAGGTTTCGGGATCCGTCAGGATGCCCAGCTCTTCCTCGACCCATTTGCCGCGCCCGTCGCGCTCCAGCTCGGCCTTGAGGTATTCGTAGATCTTGCGCAGATGCGTGACATCGGCCAGCGCATAGGTTTTCTGCGCATCGGTCAGCGGGCGGCGCGACCAGTCGGTAAACCGCGAGGTCTTATCAAGGCTTTCCTTGGCGATCTTGCGCACAAGCGTTTCATATCCCACCTGTTCGCCAAAGCCGCAGACCATCGCAGCGACCTGCGTGTCGAACATGGGCGACGGGATTACCCCATTGTCCACAAAGAAGATTTCCAGATCCTGCCGGGCCGCGTGGAATACCTTGACCACGCCTTCATCGCGAAACAGATCAATCAGCGGGGCCAGATCCAGCCCGTCTGCCAGCGGATCGACCAGAACCGCGTTCTCGTCCCCTTCGCCGGGCATGGCCAGCTGCACAAGGCACAATTTGGACCAGTAGGTACGTTCCCGAAGGAATTCGGTGTCCACGGTCATATATGGGTATTTGGCGGCCTCGGCGCAGTAGGCTGCCAGCTCTTCGGTGGTCGTCAGGGTTTTCATATGATGCGGTGTTCCGGATAGGCGCGGGCGTTCGTCGCCCCAGTGAAAGTTGCGGCGTCTTACGTCAATGCGGCACCGAATGGAAGGGGCGCTCAGCCTGTGCGCGAATGACTCTCGCCTTTTGCGAAAGCTTCCAGCACCTTGGGGTAAAGGCGATGTTCCTCGACCAGTACCCGCGCGGCCAGCGTGTTGGGCGTATCATCCGGCAGGACAGGCACGCGCGCCTGCCCCAGAATCGGGCCATCGTCCAGTTCGGCGGTAACCAGATGCACGGTGCAGCCGGCCTGCGCATCGCCCGCTTCGATCGCGCGGGCATGGGTGTGCAGACCTTTGTATTTGGGCAAAAGCGACGGGTGGATGTTCAGCATCCGGCCTTCGAACCGGCGGGTAAATTCCGGCGTCAGGATACGCATGAACCCCGCAAGGCACAGGATATCGGGCTTTGCCGCCTCGATATGGTCCAGCAGCGCCGCTTCGAATGCGGCACGATCCTTGCCGAATGGTTTGTGATCGACAGCGGCGGTGGGCACGCCCATATCCGCCGCCTTCTTCAGCCCGCCCGCGTCCGGATCGTTCGATGCGACCAGCACAGGCACCGCCCAATCGCCGGCCTGCATTTCCTTGACCAGGCGGACCATGTTGGACCCGCCGCCGGAAATCAGGATCGCGACGCGTTTGCTCACGCCAGCGTGCCCTTGTAGGCCACGCCTCCGCCCGCTCGCACAGCGCCAAGGCGGTAAACGGTTTCGCCCTCGGCCTGCAACACGGCGGTCAGGGCCTCGGACCGGTCCGCCGATACCGACAGGATCATGCCAACGCCGCAGTTGAAGGTTTTCAGCATTTCCGCCTGCTCCATGCCGCCGGTCTGCATCAGCCAGCCGAACACGCCGGGCAATTCCCACGCGTCCAGATCAATCTCGGCGCCCATGCCCTCAGGCAGGACGCGGGGCAGGTTTTCGGTCAGCCCGCCGCCGGTGATATGGGCCAGCGCATGAACGCCCCCTGCCCGCACCGCCGCAAGGCACTGTTTCACATACAAACGGGTCGGCGCCAGCAGGGCGCGGCCCAGCGTGCCCTCGCCAAACGGGCAATCGGCATCCCAGCCAAGGCCCGACACATCGACCAGCTTTCGCACAAGGCTGTAGCCGTTGGAATGCACCCCGTTCGACGCCAGCCCCAGCAGCACGTCGCCTTCGGTCACGCCATCGGGCAGGGTCTGGCCCCGCTCCATCGCGCCCACGGCAAAACCTGCCAAGTCGAAATCGCCATCGTGATACATGCCGGGCATTTCAGCTGTCTCGCCGCCGATCAGGGCACAGCCGGACTGCACGCAGCCCTCGGCAATGCTTTCCACGACGGTGGCGGCCTGGTCCAGTTCCAGCTTGCCGGTGGCGAAATAATCAAGGAAGAACAGCGGCTCTGCCCCTTGGCAGACCAGGTCGTTCACGCACATGGCGACAAGATCAATCCCCACGGTTTCAAAGTAACCGGTATCGATGGCGATGCGCAGCTTGGTACCCACCCCGTCGGTGGCCCCCACCAGCACCGGATCGCTGTAACCTGCATCCTTCAGGTCGAACAGCGCGCCAAAGCCGCCAAGGCCGGACATGACGCCGGACCGCGTGGTCCGTTTCGCCGCCGGCTTGATCCGTTCGACCAGCGCGTTGCCCGCGTCGATGTCCACGCCCGCATCGGCATAGGTTATCCCGTTGGTCTTGTCGGTCATGGCAGGCTCCGTTCCGCTTTGCGTCATGTGATGGGGCAAGTCTTGCCGCGCGGGTTAAATCAATCGCATCGCCAGTGCAATCTGAAACCACCTTGAAACCCTTGACCTGCGGGTGCGTTCTGCTAGCAAAGGGCGCATGGCGGGCCTGTAGCTCAACGGTTAGAGCAGAGCGCTCATAACGCTTTGGTTGCGGGTTCAAATCCTGCCGGGCCTACCATCCCTTCTTCCCGCCTTGCTGAAATAGCGGTCAGACAGCTTGCCGGATGCCGCTTGCGGCCGCTTGCCTGAACGCAGGCCCAACGTGACGCTGATCGCGGGTGCCTGCAACATTGGCGACAGGCCGGCGGAACCGATCCTAGCGGGCGATAACGATTTCCGCCCGCAAACCGCCCATCCGCGCGCTTTCGCCAAGGCGCAGCACGCCGCCATGGGCATGGGCGATATCCGTGGCAATAGCCAACCCCAGCCCCACGCCGGACCCGAGGTTCTGATTTCGGGCCGCATCCAGCCGGGTAAACGGCTTGACCGCCAGCCCCCGGCTTTCGGGGGGAATGCCCGGCCCGTCATCCTCGACCCGGATGCGCAGGGATTTTTCCGTCATCAGCACCGAAACCTCGGCATGATCGCCATATCGCACCGCATTGCCGATCAGGTTGTTCAGTGCGCGCTTGATCGCCTGCGGGCGCAGACGCGCCATGCCGCCCTTGTGGTCGGTACCCTGCCCCGGCACCTTGACCAGCGTCACGGGCTTGCCCGCGCGTTGCGCATCGGCCACCACCTGCGCCACCAGAGCCAGGGCATCAGTCGGCTCTGCCTCCCCCTCAAAGGCGCCGCGGGTAAAGGCCAGGAATTCGTCCAGCATCTCCTGCATCTCGGCCACGTCGCGCTCCATTGGTTCGCGCTCTTCGTCGTCCAGCATGGACAGGCCCAGTTTCAGCCGGGTCAGGGGCGTGCGCAGGTCGTGACTGACCCCCGACAGCATCAGCGTGCGTTGTTCGATATGGCGTTCAATCCGGGCGCGCATGTCCAGAAAGGCATGGCCCGCCGCGCGCACCTCGACCGCGCCGGTGGGCCGGTATGGAATGTTGCGCC
This sequence comes from Rhodobacteraceae bacterium UBA3069, assembly GCA_002366795.1. Lineage (GTDB taxonomy): Bacteria > Pseudomonadota > Alphaproteobacteria > Rhodobacterales > Rhodobacteraceae > UBA3069. The sequence goes on from DFBX01000086.1 coordinate 32,323, forward strand.
CCTTGCCAAAGGCCTCGGCCGCCTTGGCCAGCCGCGTGATGGGTCGCAACTGGTTGCGCAGGTAGATAAAGGCGATCAGCGTCATCAGCACGCCAAAAAACAGCATGTTGACGAACAACTGGTGCGGGTTGCTGGCCGACAAGCGGCGGCGGTCCAGCGTGACACGCACCGTGCCGTCGCCCCCGTCCAGATACAAAAACGCATCGCGGTCATCGGGCAACTCGACCGAGACAAGCGCAGGCAATTGCGCCTTCAACTCGGCAATCACGATGCGGCCGGTCAGGTCATACCAGCGCGTCGCATCGGATGGCGGGCTTTGCGGCAGCGGATCGACCCCGATCAAAAGCGGCTCTGCCAGCGACCGCATCGCGGACACACCGCCCATGTCCTGCGCATCCATCAAAAGCTGCACCTCGCGCGCGGCGCCCGAAGTCATCTGCTGGGTCACGCCTTCAAAATGGCGCTGGATGAATACAACCGACACGACCAGTTGCAGGGTAACAACCGGCAGAATCAGGATCAGCGCGGCACGGCCATACAGGCTGCGCGGCAAATAGCGTTTGAGCCAGTGAAAGAACATGGGCTAAACCTAAGGCGCACAAGACAATTAAGGAAGACGCGAATGCAGGCCCCCGACGATTTCGACCCAAAGATTGACCTGGCTGAACAGCTGGCCCCCGGACTGCGCCGGATCGTGGCGCCGAACCCTTCGCCCATGACCTATCGCGGCACCAATACCTATCTGTTGGGCACGCGCGGGCTGGCGGTGATCGACCCCGGCCCTGACAGTCCCGCCCATTTGCAGGCAATTCTGGATGCCGTCGAAACAGCGCAGCAGATCACGCATATCCTTGTCACCCATGCCCACCTGGACCACTCGCCACTGGCCGCCGCCCTGTCGGATGCCACCGGAGCGCCGGTGCTGGCCTACGGCGATGCCATGGCCGGGCGCAGCGCGGTGATGACGAAACTGGCCGCCGAAGGGCTGGCCGGCGGCGGCGAAGGCGTGGATGCCGAATTCGCCCCGGATGTCGCATTGGCCGATGGTGCGGTGGTCACCGGCGACGGATGGGAGGTCACGGCCCTGTGGACCCCCGGCCATTTCGGCAATCACCTTGCGTTCCAATGGGGCGACGCTGTGTTCACGGGCGACCTGGTGATGGGCTGGGCCTCGTCGCTGGTATCGCCCCCCGATGGCGACCTGACCGATTTCATGGCCTCCTGTGAAAAGCTGCGCGCCCTGCCCGCGCGCGTATTCCACGCAGGGCACGGTGCCCCCGTGCTGGACCCTCATGCGCGGCTCGACTGGCTGATTGCCCACCGCAAGACGCGCGAAGCCGCCATCCTTGAAGCCCTGCGCCACCGCCACGAGACCGCGCACGAGCTGGCGCAACGCATCTACACCGACACCCCGCCACCCCTGCTGCCCGCGGCCGAGCGCAACGTCTTTGCCCATCTCGTTGATCTACATGGCAAAAACCTTGTGCAACCCGATGGAGCCCTCAGCACCAAGGCACGTTTTGCCCTTGTTTCCGGCTAGATGAAACTTTTGCGAAAAAATCTGCGAAAACCCTCTGGACGCCGCAAAACACTCTCGTTATATCACCCCTCGTGTTCCGGCGTAGCTCAGCGGTAGAGCAGTTGACTGTTAATCAATTGGTCGTAGGTTCGATCCCTACCGCCGGAGCCAAAATATCTCTTAGAGATCAATGGCATAAAGGCCGCTCACATGAGCGGCCTTTGTCGTTTTTATGCTGCTATTCAACAACTATTCAACAATCATGTAGCGTCGACCGTCCTGCGCGCAACAGTCAGTTCTTCGAGCAGGTTCTCGAGAATGGGCCCATGCGCAGCAAGCATTAGCCATGCCGGGATGTGCCAGTCGAGGAAGCAGAGATCGCCCTCTTGGATCGAGAAACAGTCAGGCCGAGACTCAGCGGAGATGCGAATTGCGGCGGCAAATGCCCGTTCTCTATTCATGCCGCTTCCTCCAACTTGAGTTCGTCTGCCGCGTCGAACCAGACTCGCTGCAAGGCACGCAATTCTTTTGCGAGATTCTCAACAGTCGAGACAGAAAAACCGAATTCTTTGTCTGCCATCAGAATTGCGAGGACCGCGCGTTCGTCGTCAATCAACGGATTCAAGCGCTGACCTCGAACGATGACACTGCCAGCTTCAAAGCAGACGTCTGTCTCATCGACTTCAGTCGTCAAGATCGCAAGTGCACGGGTTAGATTTTTGTCGTGGTTAGTCATTAGATTGGCTCCTTTGTTGTGCCATTAAGTCGCCACCTTCGTGATTGAAGATGACTTGAGACAAACCTACGAGGAACCGCATGTCAGATCGTGTCTGCCAAGATGGCTGCGAGGCATACAGATTGTTCGGAACGCCGGGAGAGATCGAAGTTGACTCGATGGAATTCGAGCTTTCCGAGATGTCAACTGGGATCACGGCATGGCGCACTATTGCGCACGCACTGGAAAGCGGTACGCCCTTCCCACCGTGGGTCCGTTCATACCTTGAGCATGTCGCCTCAGGTATCGAGGATTGGGCGATGCTGAACGGGCATCCCGGCGAGTTGAAAGATATCCTGCATCTGCACGGGAAGCGGAAGTATCAAGACGACCGACGCGACCCGCGATATGTCTTTGATGCTATCTGCCAACTGCGCGGGCATAACCCGAAGGCGTCGGTCAAAAGCCTCGTCCAAGAGTTCATCCGGCAGGACCCAAAACTCGGCTACGGCGAAGAAGCGATCAGGCAGAAGTATTACGAAGGCAAGAAGCTTGCGGAGACCGGGCAGGATTACAAGGGCCGAGACCGGAAACGGGATGTCCAATCTGCTCCTATGGTCAGCACGTCGGGCGACGAAGAAGAAGCAAGCGACTTCTGAGAGCCGGCCACCTTATTCAGAATCCACAGATCTCTTTCGTAACCGCAACCGTGCCGATCTCACTTCCATCCAGACGAAGGTAGAGATGTTCGAGTGTTATGCCGTTCTGAATGAATGGAGTCAGCGGCTCGAAGTTGCAATTCTGCTGGATCAGTCCAGTCACTGCGGAGTCGTTCAACTGCGTTTGGTTACCTGACACCTCGTAGACGTAGCGAAGCACTGAACCGTCGGGCTCCACGCGGACAAGTGTCGTCAACTCGTCAATTGCCATTGGCGTCTCAACACCAGCCGCAAGTGCGACAACTGCGACAGCTGGATCTGCGTCATAGGGAACCAAGTCACCGGATGAGAGCAGTTCCTCAGCGGCCATCTCCGACTGGACGGTCAATGCTACGCCTGCAAGGAAGATCACGAAACCCGACACGACACCCAAGCCGCCGGATAGAAGTGGGATTGTCGGTACGCGGTTCGCTGAAACTTCATTCTTTGATGGCGTCAGCAGGAGCCAGAAGTTTGCGATTGGGATGAACGCAAGTGCTGCCATCCGCGGATGGCCGTATGCGTCGCGTGAACGCGATTTGGCGATCCGCGCGATGAAGAACCCACCTATCAGTGGAACGGCCAGAGTCGCCGCTACAAGCACCCAGAAATACCCGCCGCTCATCGCGGGTACCATGAAAGGCACCGAGGCATAACTCACGACACCAGAGGCTAAGATCACGAGGCAAGAGAAAGCGAAATACGGCGCGCGCAGCAATTCAGCGTTTGACCGCCCAGTCAAGCCGCCTGCCAGTCCACCGAGGATTGTGAGGGCGTAGTTCAGCGTCCGCAATTCGTCTTCGCTCATCTGAGCGTATTGGTAAGCAAGTTCTTCCAACGCACGGTGTCCCAATGTTTTTTTTCACTATCACAGGCGCGGTGACTTTGTTCAAGGATTGCAGAACAACCGGTGGCTGTGCTCTAGTTTGATAGTCGCCAAAGGAGGAAAAAGATGGCCGAAGAAGAGCAAGAAGAAAAGAAGAAAAATTGGTTTTGGCCGAAGCTGGACGACGAGGCGTCGGCAGTTGATGCCGCGAAGTCGGGTGCCGTGGGCGGCGGCATGCTGGTTCTCGGCCTGCTGCTCCCAATTGCGTTCTACGTCTTCTCAGGTGATCCGGTCGTCTACGACTACGAGACGTCGGGTGGTTTCTACCTTTCGCAAGGCATCCAGATTTTGGTTGCCGCTCTGCTGACGTGGCGCGTTTGGGTGCAAAAAGGTTTTGTGGCAGCTATACTTCTCTTCGCTTGGGTGGCTATTGAGGTGAGTCTGAAACTCACGACTGGTCAACTCAATCCCGGTTGGATGATTGCGTGGTTCTTCGCACTGCTGTCTTTGCTGCACTCGATCCGAGGTCATTGGAAGCTACGGTCCCTACGCAGAGCGCCCGCGTAACGCGCGCTATCGTTCAGCGGGTACACTTACATCGATAAACCGTCGAAACCGCAGCATTGCGTGGATTCGCTGCGGCTCTCGTGCATTTCCTTGGGTCGATGGGGGCACGACATTCACGAGCGCGACGAGAGCGCAGGTGTTTCCTACCAAAATCCGCGCAACGGGGTCTCACCCACATGTGCACCAATGGTCCGATGATCGGACAGCCAATAGGCCAGTGCGGCGGCAATCGCGGCATCTGAGTGTGAAAAGTCAGTGCCGCCGTCGATGCGCATCCTGCCCGCCGCCGTGATGTCCGCCTCGAATGACTCGAGTTCCTGTCGCAGTTCATCACGCAAAGGAAAGTCACCCACTTTGAGTTCGCCCGTGTGCAATGCAGAATTGAGCATCGACAACAAGCGCACCTTGCCAACTGAGTTGTAGGTCTGGGCGCGCTCTTTGTGTTCGCTTTCGTTCTCGCCGCCCGTGATCGTAACGCGGGTGTGCTGAACCGCACGGTCGTTCAGAAGGTCGCAGTAAGCCCTACCCGGTCCCCCTGCATCAACAGCAAGATAGGCACGACCCGCAATGCTCGCGTCCAGCATCAGGTTGCGGGTGACCTGAGCGAGATCGGTGTAGGACATGTGTGGGATGTACTCGACGTTGACGATCTCACGCCGGCGCTTGCCCAGCTGCTGCCCTGTGTCGCACCATTCGGGGATACGCTCGTCGAGCAGTATACAGATCGCATTCTTGTCGCGCGCCTGCGCAATATCCTGACCAACGAGGAAGCGACGGTATCCCTTTACGACCGCTACGGCGGGGTCTGGACATGGGAGGATCAAGTCCTCACCTTGTTGCACTAATTCCGTCATAGATATTTCCTAACTTGAGTTGCGGTGTGTCGGTGAATGAGTTGGTGATGGTCTCAGGATCGAAAAACGGTTGACCTCGCCCCATCCACGCAAGGCCATGTTCCACATCGAACTCGAATTTGGACAATGTCTTGCGCTGCCGTTCGACGAGTTTCGCCATGCGGTCGATGTCGAGTGAGCAAGCACGGATACGTTCGACCTCGGGGTACATGCTGTGGTCGGTCCACATGTCATAAGCCTTGCCCGATTTGCCACCGGGTGTCGTGATCAAGATTGTCTTTGCGTTGTCCTCGGCAATGGCAAGCGTCGAGCCGTAGACGGCATCTGGGATGAAAGCCGCCTCGTCATAAATCAGAAGGCCGTTACGCACGCCGTATCCGCGTGCTTGCTCACCATCCTGGCCTGCGGGAACGCAGACGACCGCTGAGCCGTTCTTGAGGTGCATTTCGGTCATAGTGCGACGGCGCGTTTCGATGGGCAAAGCCATCGTCTCCCAAGTGTGCGCAATCTTTGCGAACAGCAACTGGGACTGCGCCAGTGTCTTCGACAAGATGATGACTTGGTGATCGGGTTTTGCCAACTCCTGCCCTGCCATCACACCCACTGTCGTCGATTTGCCGATCCGACGAGACGCGAGAACCATGATGATGTCGCTGGCGGAATTCATAAGGCGACGTTGCCAATCGTCGGGTGGACCGCCAACGACGCGTTCGAGCAGGCGCTCTGGTTCAACCCGCTCGTTCAGCGTTCGCAGGAATAGTCCTAGATCAGTCGACATCTAGCGGAATCCGCTTTTCGGCGACGATCTCCTGAAATCGTTCGAATGCCTGAGGCTGTTCCTGAAACAGAACCCAAAGCGCATCCATCAGCTTTGCGACGTCTGGGTGCTCGTTCAGTGACAACACGATGGACGTTTTGTTCTTTAGGTTTGAATAAACCTTGAGAAGTGACTCGTAGGTGCGGGTCTGATCACGCAGCAGTTGCGACAGACCGGGCAGCAGGTCTTCGATGTCCCGCTCACCATCCGCGATACGCTGGTTCAGCGTGCGGTAGAGCTTTTTCTGCTCCGACAGCACGCCCATGATGCCGCCTTCGATCTTGTCTTGCGCGTCGTTGACTTCCTGATCAAGCGCGTCGGCGGACATCTGGTTTGCTTCGACGAGAACGATCTTCTCGACTTCATCCGTGATGAACCTTTTGCGAAAACGCACAAGGCTCTCAATGTCTACGCCGCACCTTTTCGCAATGTCTTTGAACTGACGGCGACGCAGCACGCAGTCGGCAACAATCTCGGCAACGTCAGGGCGCTGGTAGATGACCGACTTGCGGCCATTACCTTCAATGGCTGGTAGCGCATTCTTGATGCGGGCCATGTCCATACTCATGCGCGTGCTGCCTCATATGTGCGACCGCACAGTTCGACGAGGTGCGGTGCCATCTTGCCGATCACGCGACGACCATCCGCCCCGTGCAGTTTGTGGGTGGCGATCTTTGCGATGAAGTCGGGTTCTTCGCTCTGATGTAGGCAGTCGAGAATGGTGTTGCGCCCGACCGTCACATCGAACGGGCGGACGTTGTGGTAGACAGTCGATAGGAAGTCGGATGCGACATAACCCGCGGCCTCGTGGAGAGTGTGCATATCACGCCCCCCGATTGACACGCAGCGGAACACCCGCCTCGTCGGCCTGTGCGCGGGCGGCACGGTACTTGCGCACGTCTCGGGCATCGTCCTTCGAAAGCACAATCTCGGTCGGCTTCGCGCCACCGCTGATCTGCTTTGACAGATTGGCCATCTGTTCTTCGAGCGATGTGTTGGATTCCTTCGATTTGTGCAATTTGCCGAGCAGTTCATCGTTCTTTTTCGCGATGCCTGCCAAACGTTCTTCGACCTTCGCGCCGATCTGTTCAAGAACGGTTTCGGCCAGCTTGGGTGTCATTTTCTCGACAAATGCGGTCATCATTTCGGCCTGCTTGTCGTCGGTATGGTTGTCGTCAGCCATTGGATTTTACCTTTCTCTAAGTAAACAAAAAGACGGGCATCAAGTGACACCCGCCTTCTGTTTACAAAGAGCCAGAAAATGGCGTCGCCCATCCGTGGAGCAACAATAAGTCATTGGAAACAGACGCTAAAGACAAGAAGCAGGTACTATGCTGCAATCACCCAAGTTGGACCTGATTTTTCTATCAAGCCGCGACTTTGCGCCCTTGCGAGACGTTGGCGGATAGCATCCTGACCGAGATCACCATCGAATGCGAACACGAGCTCCCGCATCGTTTTCGGGCCGCCGCGCAGCACATCGAGCAGTTGCACCTGCGACCGCTGCGTGGGTTGTGGGCCGAGGTCGGGTTCGGGTGCAAGCGCATCGAGTTCCTTCGCCTTCCACACCTCAAGGCAATCCGCGCGAATGAACATGCCGCGACCCACGCGAACAATCAGTTCCATCCGCATCAGGTGTTGGAAACGCGCGGTGATTTGCGAATATCGAAGGCCCACCATATTCCCGATGGTTTTCGAATTGAACGGCGTGCCGGGCAACACCTCATAGACTTCCAGCATCGTCCATTTCTTCTCGGGACGTTCGGGAGGATCGCAGATGTGCGCAATATTGGCCTGCACGGATTCCTCGTCAAGGCCGAGCAGATCAAAATAGTGGCGGCGCATGTCAGCCCAACCGCCGCTCCTTTGGAACAGGAATTGGTGCGCCTCGTATTTGACTTCTTCCTCGTTCGATTGCAGGTCTTCAATGGCCAGCTTGACGGCAGCGAAAAGAAGCTCTTGTTCGGGCGATGCGACGCGGAGGGCGCTCATTTATGCGACGGCTCTCGGGATCAGCGGCGACACGTCGCCACCATCTTCCTCAATCATGTCTTTCTCGTCGTCCATCGTGCGGTCGGCGCGGATGATCTCGCCCTTCTGCAAATTCTCGTGCATCGTGGCGCGGGAGATCACACCAGACAGGTAGAGCTTCATCTGGGACTCGATCATCTTTGGGTCCATGCTGGATTCGATGAAGTCGCGGGACAGCGAGACAGACGCCTCGTCGGCATCAGCGCTCATCCAATCAGCGGCGACGCGCAGCAAATGATTGATTGCCGTCTCGACCGAAACGACCACACCGTGCAAGAGCGCAAGCTCTGACCGGGTGCGTTGGGTCGCTGTGTCGATTGTCTCGTTGCGGTTCATGGTCGCCGACAACATGCGAGCGCCAAGCGTCGCCATCGTGTCGATTTTCTCGTCCATGAGTTCCTTCATCGCAGAGACGCCCGCGCCCGTAAATTCAAGCATTCCGACTTCGGTGTTCTCGGGCAGCGTCCAGACGGTGCCTGCACCGATAGCAGTCGGCACTTTGTCCGCTGTGATCGAACCCGCGACCCAAGGCGTAGGCGATGCGGTCAGGAAGATAGCGTGTTCGCGGTCTGCCGAGTTTTTGAAATGGCTCAACGCAACCTTACACAGGCCGAGGAACGGCGGTGTGATTTTCTCGGGCCGCAGCCCCTCATGGCTGACCAGAATGAACGGGATGAAGTTCAACGCCTGACCGTTGACCACCGGAATGATTTCTTCGCCCACTTCGACGCGGTTTTTCTGCTCGTCGCGAATGAAGCGACGGAATTTGTAGAGCGTGTCTTCAAGGATCAACTCGTAGGTCACGTCCGCACCATCATATTGCTCGTCGGAAGCCAGGTGGACGCGTGTCAGCACCTTCTTCCCATCGACATAGGACGTCTCGAAATCCGCGATGCTTTCCGCCACGAACGTCGAGAAATGCGGAACCGTGTTCGCCGTGTTTTCGCTTGACGGAAAATCAAGCAGCAAACCAAACCTGCCCAAGCTCATTACCTCGCGAACCATGTCCTCAATGAGAACGTGCATCGGGGCATTTTCGTGGGTCGCGTTTAAACGCATCGGTTCGAGCCGCGCAGGTAGCTTGATCACGGGGTCTTTGCGTAGTGCGAGACCCACGAGTGCGCGAAGTGTCATTTCCGGCGCACCGTAGAAGCACGCGCGGTCAAGATAGTGGGTGTAATTCGCGGTCGTCATGCCGTCAGGCTTGGGGACGTAGGATTGTCCCTGATCCTTGATTGCGTCCTCGCCGTCGAGGCAGGCGCGGATCATTGCGAATTGAGATTGGAGGCGGTCGTGTTTCATACGTTACGCCAACACGATTGGGTAGACGTTGGCGTGGGGCAGTTCGAACCGACCGGGGCCGCTGTGAACCGCCACCCAATCACGCTGACGCGCGAGATAGACTGTGCCGACACGGTGGTCGCGCTTCTCCGAATTGCGAAGGAGCTGCTTGAGACCGTCAACGAGGGCTGTTGCCGAAATGGGGATCGGGAAGGCGTTGGTCGAGGAGTTCGTTTCGGAATGTAGAACGCAGGAGTTTTCGCCTGCTTCTTCGATTGAGATTTTCATTGCAGGGTCCTGCTGTTGTGGGCGCGGACGGCCCAGAAAGGATCGGGCGCAAGGCCGTCCGCTTTTGGGCCAGAGTGCGCAGAACAAATATACACGCCGCTTTGGGGCTGCTCGACCGGAGAATAAGGTGGAGCGTGATGCGGGCGCGTCGAGATGCGGGCGCTGTATGAAATGTGGGTGTGGCAACATGCGCGGCATTGATCGTTAACGACGCAGAACGGGCGGTTCGACCATGGGAAAAGGTGTTGGAAAGGGATTTGGGAGGGAAATCAGGTTGTTACACACCTGATGAAACGAGCGGGTTTAACATGTCAGATGTTAGCTTGGTCTCTTTGCGCCACTCTAGTTACTCGTCCAATAACTGAAACGGGTACTTGCAAGCCCAATGCATGTGAAACTTCTCCCCTGCTGCATTTTGCAATGTTTGGCTGCCAGCGGGCTCTTCGCATTTTGGGCAAATTGACCCCCCAGCTAGATATTCACTACGCTGGAGCTTTGGAATGTCGAGAACCTCAATAACCCGCACAGAATCTTCGTTTTCATCGTACTCAAGTCGCGATTTGCACTCATAGCAAACTTGCTTTCCAGATTTGGTTGTTGGGTCAACTTTAAACGTCAAATCGTTTTCACACCCGTCACTTGCGCATTTCCTTTGTACAATCTGCTTTGCTTTTGCATCGCTCTTGTAGATCGAATGACAGGAAAGGCAGCAGAAGAATTCCTCGTCTTCATCAGTTTTCCTAATTGTGGGCGAGAACTCTAGCCCACAATCGCAATGGAATCGCCCAACCGACAAGTTTTCTAAGAGCTTCACTTCATACGGCTTGCCCAGACCAACTTCACCCGAAGCTTGGTCATGGGTCACATTCGCCTGACACCCAAAGCAGAAGCGATCTTCGATAACCTTGTTTGGATTTCCAGGAAAATGAACTGAGTTTCCGCAACGTGGGCAATTTGCATTGACAGGGGTCGGATCAAAATGGACTTGCTGTGCAACTCGTCGATACATTGTTTTGGGAACATTGTGATATGATCTTACTACTCCGGATGATCGATTTGCCCATCTATTTACAACTTTGGTTTCTCCGTTCCCGAGGCGATGAACGTTAAGTGCGTTTCCACAGTTCTTGCATTCGACCACCTTTGTAGTGCCTGGGTGCAGCTTCAAGTCAGTTGAATTTTCGCTTCCGCAGCTCGCACAACTAAAAGTTACTGATCCGGACGGACCCTCACTAACCAGATCCACTTGTTCTTCTGTTGAAGGTTTTCTCGGAATTATGATTTTAGGTTTGTACGCCTCTTCGGAATCGTCCGAGTCGACATAGCCCATTTCCTCAATCTCTTTGAGTGATGCGCCGGAGTCTGCCGCTAAGTTTCGTAAGGTAAATGCGACGAGTCTATGCATCTCTTTCAGGTCGTCAATCTCCGGGAGTTCGTTGCTAAGAGCTTCAATATTAGCGGTCGTGAGGTCGACCCGACGGCGGGAGAAATTAGCTAACTTCTGCATCTCCTTCTCGAATCTAGCGCGCTCATTGTTGTTCGTTATCAGATACGAAATCAGCACCGTCGAAATGAATATCAGAAGGTCGCTACCTAATCCTGCGACTCCATCAAGCTTGCCGGTCCAGCTAAGGTATATGGACGCAATAGCCCCTGCCGTGGATGCGATTGCGAGTAGCCAAATTATGCTAATAGTTTGCCGACGATCAGACTGATTTGCCATCGAAGCCCCTGAATCAAAAAGGCTCCCTAAAGGGAGCCGCCCATTAAATGGGAGTTATTAATATTTATATAGGCCGCTAAGTGCGGATAGTGATTTCTATCGCATTTCGACACGTGTGTCAAACTTTGCAGCAAAGCTATTAACTCCTCCCAATCTCAATGGCACAGTAGCTCACAGTTTCTTGCGGTGGAAGGCTGAATTTCTTGGCAGGTGGGTTGGGCGTCGGGATCAACGTAGACACCGCCTCACGACCCAGCAGACCGCGTCTCTCGCGGTAAAACATGTTTGTCGTAGGTTTTCGTGCTGATATTTCCGAACCTACCCACCCATTTCCCTGTATCTCGGGAGGGGGTCGATTGGGTAGCGACGTGTTTGCATGTGCAGATGTTGAATAGATCACCCGCTATTCAACATTGTCTGGGCGATTGTGCTTTGGTATCAATCGGTTGGTCCGCATGAGCAGTTGATTGTGTGTCAATCGCCGCGGCAAAGTATGTCAGCATTGTTGACACACCGCGGAGAGACCGCTGCGAGTGCATGTCTGTGCAGGCAGCATGACCATGAAAGTTAAACGTGCGAACCTCTTAATATAGTACATATAGTATTAACGGTTTCGCACGTTTAAAACTGCCGCAACAATGACCCGATATCCAACTGCTCACCATCGTCAAGCGTCACATGCCCTGATGGCACAACACCTTCGTCGTCAACCCACGGCTCTCGCTCGAATGCCTCACGCAGCACATCCGCCGCATCCGGCTCCTCAAGCCATCTGTTCTGCTCGATCAACGCCATGAACTTCTGTTCATCGTCGTCCTTCCTGCGCACAGGCACGCGACAACCGACCATGCCAAGCCGCTCAAGAGCGTCCCAGCCCTGCCACCCGCTGACAAATACCCGTGACCATTGCCGATCACCATCGAACCTGACTTCGGCGAACTCAGCCCGATTGTCGACCGCCCACTGATAAACATCACCAACCTGATAACGGAATGATGACTTCGGTGTGTCTGCGAACTTCTTGAACAACCGCCGTGCCAAGCCCCACGACGTCGTTCGAACAGGCGCAACCTTGTAGGCCAATTCCTCGGGCAGCAGATCGTCGAACGTAATCACCTCATCCACCTCAAGCGGCAATGGCGTGTTGTTCAGGATCGTGATCTTCGCGCCTTCACGCACATATCGTGTCCGTGCGACCGCTTGCAGGATAGCTGCTTCACAGATGTTCCAACGAACGGCTTCACACCTGCTGTCCGGGTGACGTTCCGTCCATGCCATACCCAATTCACCGACATAGGCGACTTTTCTTTTCGGATACCATGCGCCGATGGCTGACACAGGATCACCATCCTGCCAGATCGCCCGCGCAATATCTTCGATTACATAGGGCTGCGGCAGCGGCCTACCCAATATGTACGCGTCCTGCCCACGCCATTCGTCAACACCTTCCACGCCATTGAACCAGCCCGTTACATCGTCACCAAGCTCCGCCACGCCTTTGAACGTGAACAGGTTGTCCTCGCCGACAATGCGCGCAACGTCATCGCGGAACTTCTCAGCAGCGGCCTTCTTGCTATTGTTCGTTTCGCCATACTCCTCTTCACGGTCACCCGTGCCATAAAGCAGAGCAGCCTTTGAACCCGGCGCATTTGCCTGACGGACAACCGAGTTATTGTGCTTCTGAATGTCGATCTCGACCCACTCGTCCACATGGAAGAATTGGTCGATCATCACACGGTCCATCGTCGCGGACATCAAGACCGTCTGAACCTTCACGCGGCCATCATCATCGACGGGGATCGCTGACACGACCGACGCCCAGTTCGTGAGCAGTTTCTTCTTATCCTTTGAGATGCGGATGCGGTTCATCGACCGTGACCCGATACAATCGCGCATACGACGCCACACGCTTTCATACCGCCACCACTGTCGGTCATACGCGGTGGCCGCTTTCAAACTCTGTTCGTCGTCCATGTCGGGTGTGATCTCGACGTTTGGCGCAAGTCCTTTCTCAGCCGCTATCAGGTCCGTGCAAACGGCCTCGGTGAACCCGGCATCCTCAAGCCGTTCGAGTGTCAGGCCATCCGCGATCACACAGGAAAGCCGGTACATCCATTCGCCCATATCGTGCCGAGTCACATCGCAGAGTTCTTTGATCTCGACCGAACCGTGATGCAGAAGCGACGAGATCGGGTCTTCGTCGATCACGACTACATCTACATGGCGGCGTTTTTCGTTGGTTTCTCCTTCAGCCTGCAACGATAGGAATTCATGCGGCCGGACGCGCAGATCGCAGGTCTTCGAACGCTCTTTGATGTCGCGCCAGACGCAGGTGTCGAACGCTGAGCAGAAACCCGAGTCACTATTTCCGCACAAAGCAGCCGACACGTCGGCCACGACGCCGTTGAGTTCCTTAGCTGCCTGATGCTTGAAGCAGACGGGCTTGCCGTTCACCTCCTGGCTTCGACCTTTCTCGACCACTGCGTCGAGACCTTCAGCTTTCGCAGCCAGTTCGTCACCGAGACGGTGTGTGGGCACATAGTAGTCGGCCATGAAGTTGAAACCGATGTCTTCCATATACCGCTTCTCAACGCCAAGTTGGCGCAGAGCAGCGGTTGATTTGCCGCCGCCAGCCGTAACTCGAATGGCGGTCAGGCGGGGCGTATCACGCTCACCGATAGCGCGACGCAGCGCGTCAGCCAGTGCCGGTTGCGCATCGTCGAGGGGCACAGGGGCATACCGCTGCCTGAGCGCCCGTGTCGTGAGGCGAGAGCCTTTGACACCGGGGAATTTCTTTCGCGTGTACTGCTCACCAAACGCATGTCGGTCGGCAAGTGGGATGTTGAGGCGGTCGTACTCAGCCGAAAGCGCCTGCCAAGCCTGCACCCATGACGCATCCGAGCCGTTTACGTCCCGATACTGCCGCCAGAAATCAAAAACGGACAAATGCCGTTCTCCATCATTCCAGTGCAATGTCGGTTTTCCTCGTCGTCCGGTTACTGCGATCTCAACCATATCGTCCGGCAGAGAAAAGGTCTCGGGCGTACTGTTACCTTCGACATGGAATGAACGCACCGGGTGTGGGTCGTCGATGCCGCGCAGATCGGGCCGAGACGTGAAGATAAAGCCGCCTAATTTGTAGATGGACGTGTCAATCCATTTGCGGAACAGTCCTTTGCGCAGCGATATTTGCTCATTGAGCAGCACAGCATATTCATACTGATCCGCGACCGTCAGGTTGATCCGCCATATCACACGCAGACGCCACCCGGCTTTGATGCCCGCAGATGGCGAGAAGTAGTAGACGTATTCCTTCTCTTTTAGGAATGGGAATAAGTCGGTTATTGCCTCCTCGACCGTACCATCGAACTCGAACCCATCGACGTCCGCAAAAAACAGCGGATAGAGGCAGTCGTTATATTCGTCCGCTGAGTGACCTTGTCGCTCGCGCTTTGGTTCTCCAAGGACGATAGTCGAATGGGGATCGTTTGATTGCTTCTCGAGGAATTCACGCAGGTGGGCGAGATCGCCAACATCATACCGCCAGACATCAAACTCGTTCCAACGCTGAAAGCCTTCTTCTTTTTCAAGCCGGACTGGTCCTCCGTGGCTTGCTTCGTAGACCTTTCGAAGTTCAGGTCCTGTGCTCGTAGCTAGGTGTATTCGCATCTGCTCAATCTCAGACGCTACTACCTCAATCCCCAGTGTATTGCCGCGACGCTATTTGCTATAAGCGATTTGTAGGAACGCCGTGCGCACATCGCGGTAATTCATTCTTGGGGAAGGCGGGGAGTAACATCCTTGCCTTCCTTTTTATTGTGTTTCTACTCGGTGGCTTCGCGCCCACGCAAGAACTTCATCCCGATCATAGAATATCGACCGACTCGTGACATGCAGGAACGGCGGCCCCGTCCGTTCTTTGCGCCACAGGTAAAGCACTTCCTCCGACTTGCTGAGAAAGTCGGCGGTCTGAGCAGGTGTCATAAGGGGTGGGAATTGTTCTCGGGTTTTGAACGCGGCGACTTCGCCCCGCAACGCCCGAATTTCTTCTACAAGATCGTCCATCTACTGGCTCCATATCTCATTTCGTTGAGACGCAGGCTCGGTTGATGGTGCCAGTGGGTGCCCTCAAACGAACTCTAACTGGCGTTGCCGAGTACGAGATATGGTCACGCTGACGAGGTCAACGCGTGGTGACGTTAACGAGCAGCGGTCATCTGCACAATATTCGAAACAGGTACTGACCCGCATTCCACCTCAATTTGTTGGGCAATGGAATTCACGTCTTGGTGCGACATTGACCCCTGATCGTAAATCCCCTGAACGCCTTTCTCAACGTCACCGCGCAACTGGTCGATGATGTAGGCGGGCAGTCGCAGGCGGCGGGCCGCAGTCGTAAACAGGCGTCTTGCATCGTGCGGAGTCGCGCGCGCCCCCTCCCCGTGCAGGTGGCAGCAGGAGTAGATATGCTTTTCGGCGTCGTATTGTGGGAACACCCACTCGCTGTGCCGGGGAAGCCTGCGCAACGACGCGACAACACGGTCAGCTAACGGGAATGTCACGCCCGTTCCGTTCTTCAACTCAGCGACGTGCAGAAGTGCGTTGTCGAGATCAAGGTCGGACCAACGCAGTTCCCGCACGTTCTTATCCCGCAATCCTGTGAACAGCATCAATTCCCAAGCCGTGCCGATGATCAGGTTCCGCCGCTTCTTTTCGTCGATCATGTCGAGGATTGGCCAGCGACTGTCCACGTCGAACTTCACCTTGTTGTTCTTCGGTTTGTACTTCACCTTTTTCAGGGCTTGAGCAACATCGGGAATACGGCGCACGAGCGAGGCACGTTTAAACGCGGTGCCGATGATCTGACGCAGGTGCTGCTGCGTACTCGTCGGCTTGCCCTTCTCATCGACATGCGGTGCAAGGGCGCGCTCAAGGTCGGGCAGCGTCAGTTCGTCAATGGACCGCTTGAACAGGTTGGCCAAGTGGCGGTCAATTTGGTCACGGTAATAGTCCTTGGTTTGATCAGAGGCGTCCGACTGTTCGATATGAGATTCAATCGCATCGAGCAGCGTGTGGATGCGCGTTGATGTGGCGTCTGTTCGCGACTTGATCGCTCCAATTCGTTCTTTCGCCACATCACGGGCATGGAACACCGTGGGCAGATCGGGCCAGCGCCCGAGCGTAAACGATTTCACTTTGCCGTCGATACGCTTTGACAGCATCCACGTCTTCGTCGTTGCGCCGACAACAAGGCGGATACCGCGAGCGTCAGGATCAGCTTTGATTGACGGGTCCGAGTAGATGACATTGCGCCCGGGCGTCGGCTTGATCTTCGCGACGGCGGGCCGTTTGGTTAGGTCATGGTGTGGCATTGCTATTCAACATCCTATTCAACAATTGATACCGGCATACTACGGTATACAACCTGTGGTTGAACAGTTGTTTTTTGTTGAATTACAGTGCTTTACCTTATTTTTATGATGTAATGGGGCGAAACACCGGTGGCCGCCTGTTCCCTGTTAATCAATTGGTCGTAGGTTCGATCCCTACCGCCGGAGCCAAACCCCTTTGATTTCATTGGGAAATTTGGCGTGACCCAAGTTCTACTAACAACCTACTGCTGCAATAGCATTGGTTACTTGGGGCAATTCCGCTCCGCCGGTGCTCACGAAAGCGTGAACAGGTTGGCGTGAACCCATTTTATTTTGAAGCCTTATACCACGCGATAAAGGCATCACTCACGCTCTTGGCGTCTGACCGTAAACGTATCGCAGCGTCGTATGCGAGCGCTCTTTCAATAGAATATTTGCCGCGTTCGAACCTGTCGCGAGAAACCGCACGCCAAGGATCAAGTTCACCGTCGCGTGTCGCGGGACCGCGACCTTTCCCTGCGGCGTAGTCGTCGAAGTGTTCGATCATATCACGGATGGCTTTCAGGCCATTTTGCCCGTCAATCTCAAAATTTCGGTCGAAACGCGCAAGGATTTCTCTTGCCTCCGCATTTACATTGTTAAGTTGTGTCAGCGTTTTAACAGTGACCCTATAAAGCCACAGACGAATGATAAAGTTCTCCCAATGGTATTCATCTTCCATCAACTCAGTAACATCGCTCGCAGGTTCATCTAGCGCCCGCCAAGACAGAACAAGCATATTCCATGCGTGGGTATGACGCGGTTTGTAGTAATCCCAAACAATTGCCTGCTTTTCGTGATCCGAAATCTCGTTCAAGCGCACCCCCTCATTTTCCAATACAAGGATCATACACGAGGGTCGCAACATAGAAAGGCCGCGCCCCTTTGAGACGCGGCCCCGGCGCGGTCCATGACGCGCCTATGCAACGGGGAATAGGCCGCAAGCTATTCCGCACCGCCGCAATCTGAAAACCTGCTAGGGATGCTGACACAGGGCCGTAACTGCGGGCCGATCTGCGACAGGGATTGCCCACAGTGGGACACACAGGCAGGCCACGGCGTCTAGGTCGATATCACCCAGCCCTTCCCCGGCCAGCACGTCCACAATCGACTGCGAGGGCGATATCAGGGCCAGTGTCAGCACGTCGGGCAAGTCCACGCCCAGCTTGTGCCCGAACAGGTGCCCCAGCCGCCTGACAAGCGCAGGGTGGCCGTGCGGTTCATTTTCCAACCGGGGCTTGGGCAGTATCGCGGGCATCTGACCAGTGGGCACCAATAGGGCAAGCCCGTTTTCGGCCAACTCCGACAGGTTCGGCCAATCGGTTGACGCAGGATCGACGGGAAGCAAGGTCGCGTACGGCCCGACAAGGATTTGGTCCTTGCCAAGTGGCGCACGACGCATACGTGACGACTGCGTTAGCCAATCCGATATGGCCTTTATGTCCGATTGCGCCGGGGTCATGACTACGCGACTTCGACGTGCGACGCGGCTTGTTCGGCAATCGTCGGGTTGTAGAAGCTGGAATGGATACCGGCAATTGCCTTGTCGTAGCGCGGCAGAAGCCCTTGCAGTTCAACGCCTTGGTCCATTGCATTGTACGCGGATGGTGCGTGTTTCTCTACGACGTCCAGCCGCAACTTGCTGTGCGACTTTTCGTTGATCCCCAACAGGAAGTTGGGCGCGTTGTACAGCACGGCGGCAAGCTGCGGTTCGTCCATTGCGGTTTTGCGGATTTGGGCAATGCCCCCGTCCTTGCCCGCTTGTTCCTTCACCCAATCCATAATCTGTGCGTCGATTGCGCTGCGTTCGCCTCGCATTTCAAAGAACGCGTCGGCAACGGCCTGCCCGTCTTGCATCAGGTCTTCGGCCTTGGCCGCGAGTTGATTGCGGGTGAAGGCCAGTTGCTTCGCCGTGTTTTCGGCAATCTGTTTCGCGGCGGCGTGCTTGGCGACGTCGGTGCGCGTACGATCCTGCACAAGCGCCACGGCACGTTCGACGCCCTTGCGCAGTACGTCTTGCGCGTCGGTGATTGTCTGCCCCATGGGCCAAAATACTCATACACAGAAGATCGGACACTCTCCTTCCTCAGCAAATACGGGAAGATCGGGTGCTGTGGATGCGGCTGACTGGTTCGTGGGCGCTTGTAAATCGCCTCCAGACCCATCTTCGCCATCAACCGTCTGACACGATGGCGTCCCACGACGGTGCCTTCCCGGCGCAGATAGGCGGCAATCTGGCGGCTACCGAAAAACGGATACCTGGTGAACACGCGGTCGATCTCTTTCATCATCGACAACGTGAGTGCGTCGATGCCAACCGGGGTGTAGTAGAATACCGACCGGCTCAGGTTCACCAGCTTGCATTGCTGGCTGATGCTCAACCTGGGATGCTCGCGCTGGATCATTGAGCCCTTCCGACAAAAAATCATTCTCCACCGCCAGCCTCCCGATTTTGGCGTGCAGCTCCTTTACTTCCGCCTCGGTCGGGCCACGCTGCTTGCCACCCGAGAACTCGTCCGCCATGCCCTCGACGGCCTGCCGTTTCCAAGTGCTGACCTGGTTCGGGTGCAGCTGATGCTTCGCTGCGATCTCCTGGATCGTCTTGTCGCCTCGCAGCGCTTCCAAAGCCACTTTGGCTTTAAACTGATCTGTAAAGTTCCGGCGCTTTGCCATTTTCGTATCCCTTCAAAGGTTTGGGATACACCTTAGCTGACTGTCCAGTTTTCTGGGACCACTTCA
>DFBX01000055.1 GCA_002366795.1 Rhodobacteraceae bacterium UBA3069
CACCCAAATTCGCGCATAACTCCCTGCGCGGGTGATCTGGTCGCGCCAGTCTTGCTTCAGCTCGGCTCCGGCGACCTCCATCGCGGTGGTGACCGCGCGCTCCCCGGCTTTGATCTCCTGTTGCAACAGCGCCACCAGGTCGGGCGTAAAATCAACAGTCAGCTTCATGCGGGCACCAGTTCCGCCGTCCAGATCAGCCGCTCTCGATCGCGCACGGGTTCACCCTGAATGATAAAGCTTTCGGCCCCGAGAATGATCAGATCACCGGGCCGGGGATCGGCAAGCTCACTGACGCGCACATCGACCGTGGTGGTGTCACTGAGAATGCGCGCGGCCCCAAAGTCGGTGATCCGGTCGGGCGCGCGGCGGATAACCCGGATCGGACGCTCCTCCGACGTGCTGCCCGAGATCCAGACCGCAGCCACCGCCATGTCGGCATGGGAGAATATCCGATCCATGGCGGCAGCAAAGGCGTTCATCAGCCGGGCCCGTCAGTTCGAGCTGTGCAGGCGGATGGCAATGCGGGGCCGCTTGTTCACCGGCAGGATTGAGGCCTCGGTCATCAGATCGATCCAGCGGCCCTTTTCATCGAGATGCTGGCGCGCATAGAGCGGCAGACCGACGGTGTTGGCTGCCTCCAGCAGATTGGCGGGCCCGCCATAGGTGGTGAAGGTGTCAAACGTACCCATTGGAAAGGCGATGCCCTCGCCTGCCGGGATCAGCCGTTCCGTGACCCCGGTCGAAAGGGTGACGCTGCCGTTGTATTCCTCGAACAGGATCCCGGCGAAGGGGAAGGCGCGGCGCATGTCCTCGCGCAGGGGCTGGGCCCCGGTGGCGGCAAAGAACTTGTAGGCGTCCGCCGTCTTGGAATGCGAGATCAGCTTGTCGAAAAATTCGGAACTGACCAGGGCATGCACGCTGGTCATCGACTCGCCCAACAGGTTGTCCTCGACACTGCGCAGGACGGTGCGCACCTTGCCCTGAACATTCGTGCCCGCGGTGCCCAGAACAAAGTCCACCGCGATCTGGGACAGCCCAAACTCGGTGAAGTAATTGTAGAGCGTGGTGCCCGCGCCATCCTTGACGATACCGCGCAGGGCATTCATCTCCATGTATTCGCGGGTCTGGGCATGTTTGCGCCGCATCAGGGTCAGCTTGCGGTTCATGACTTCCAGCAATGGATCGGCGGCGTCAGACATCCCGATGGCTGGGACCCCCTGGATATCTGCGGGCAGGATCACGTCATCATGGGGGATCCACGGCAAGGCGAAGGAGCGCATGGAGCGGCCCTCGCGCTGGCCCAGTGTGGCGGGGCCGCCGAGCGGGACCGTGGGCAGCAGGCTGAGAATGCCTTCGAACTGCTCGATGATGACGGACCGCTGGGTCACGCCCTGGAAACGAAACAGGCCGATCTGCGCCAGGCGGGAATGGAGGTTGGGCAGGATGTTGATGGCCTGCGTCATTTCAGCCAGCGAATAGCCGCCGGTATCAAAGGGATTGCGGGTGATGGTCATTGGGGGCTCCGGGGAATGAGAGGTGATGATCAGGCGGCGTCACGGGCAATGATGCCCAGCGCGGCCAGTTCGGTAATCTTGGTGGTGATTTTGGCCGCGTCGTTGACGGTGGCATCATAGGCAAGCCCGGCGCGCGACATGATCGCCGGGCCACGGGTCACGACAATGCCCACGGCGTCGGCCAGCGTGGCATCAACCGGATAGAGCAATACTGCCGCGGCAGTTTCTGCGCCATCGGTGCCGCCATCACTGGCGAGGGTGTATTTGCCATTGACGGTAATGCGCCCGAGAACCGAGCCAACAGGATAAGCCATACCCGTCAGCAGGGTGATGGTGTCGCGGGTGTAGTTCGGGTTGACCTCGTATTTGAGGACATCGCCCATGCTGGGCGGTTGGGTCAGGACGGTCATGGATCAGGCTCCGTGAATGGGGGTGGGATTAGCGGGTGGCGTCTGTCGCGGCCTGTTTGGCGGCGGCAATCAGCGGGCTGTCTTTGGCTGCGGCTGCAGCAGGCGCGCTGGCGACGATACCGGCAGCGTCACCGCGCGCGGCCAGATCCTCGAGCACCTGCGCGCGCAGGGCTTCAGGCTTGAGGCCACGTTTCACCGCATCTGCGGCATCGATCCGCACGCCCAACCGCGCGGCCTGTGCGCAGACCTGCGCCACTTCGGCGGCTTCGGCGCGGATGGCATTTGCATCCGGTGCAGCAGCGATGGGCGCAACCGGGCCGGATTGTTGCGGTGGCGTGTTGGCAACCGGCATCGGTGCCTGCTCTGGCGTTGTTTTCGCCTGCGGTGCGGGTGCTTCGGGGTCCGTTTCATCTGCGGGGTCTGTGATTGCATTCATGGGTGTTTCCTTTCGTGGACTGGATGGATGTGTGGTAATTGCTGCGCGCGATATCGGGCCAGCGCGATTATGGATGCTTTCGGCAAAGGCGCGGAATGCGCTGCGGGGATCGGCCACGGCATCAGCCAGACCAGCGGCCACGGCTGCCGCGCCGCGCAATACGGCGGCTTCGGTATCGAGGGCGGCATGCACGTCCAGCCGATTGCCGCGCCCGGCGGCGACGGTCTGGGCAAACAGTGTTCGCAAGCCTTCCAGCTCACCTTGCATTCGCACGCGGATTGCTTCGGGCAGCGGCTCATAGGGATTGGCATCTGTCTTGTGTGCCCCGGCGTGCACCAGCGTGACCGTCACGCCTTTCTGTTCCAGCATGCCGCTCATTTCGGTGTGCAGGGTTACCACGCCGATGCTGCCGACGGCACCGGTGCGTGGCAGGGTGATGTGATCCGCCTGGGAAGCCAGAGCATACCCTGCCGACAGCGCGTGCTCGGCAACAAAGGCATGCACCGGCTTGACCTCCCGCGCCGCACGGATGCGATCGGCCAGATCGAATGCCCCGGCGACCTCGCCGCCAAAGCTGTCGATCTCCAGCGCAATGCCATGCACGGCCGGATCAGTAACGGCCGCATCGATCTGCGCGGCGATCCCTTCATGGGAGGTCAGCCCCGAGGACTGGCCAATCCACGCGCCGCGATGCACCAGGGTTCCGGCGATCTCGATCAACGCAATACCGCCGATCAGCGTGAAGGGCTGGTTTCCCCGATCGTTGTCACGTTCCGCAAGGGCCCCACCAATCAGCGAGGCCCGGGCAGGTAAAGCGGCATGCACAACATCAGCCTCAGCCAGATCGCCATTTTGGAGGGTAATTTGCTGCCCCGCGATCCGGGGACCAAGACCGGAGAGAAAGGCCAGTGCCTTGGAGGGCTCCACCATCAGGGGTGTATTGAACGCGCGCTGCGCGATCCGGGCGTGATGCATCATTCCTCCGCCTCGCTTTCAGACCGGCGTTCCGATGCTTCCTGATCCGTGTCCTCGCCTTGATCTTCCGAATTGCTGTCCTGCGCATTGCCCTGACCAGGTGCCTGTGCTGGCGATCCGGGCCTGCGGAAATCCAGACCCAAGTCCACTTCGCGCTGCCGCTCAGCCGCAATTTCACGCTCAACCTGCTCGGCGTCATAGCCGCGTTCGGACAAAGCTTGCGTGCGGGATTTCAGCCCGGCTTCGATCTGCAGGATTTCAGCCGAGGCATCCTTCATCGGATCAACCCAGTCCCATTTGGTGGGCAGCCACATGCAGGCCTGATACTGACGCCGTTTTGCGTCATACTCCGGCAGCTCCAGCGCCCCGGACAACACCGCCATATCCATCCAGCGCATCCAGACCGCGCGGCACATCTGATAAACCAGCACGCCATGCTGCCAGGCCGAGATACGACGGCGGAAATCCACCAGTGAAATGCGTGTATTGGAGAAGTTGCCCTTCGCCGTATCGTTGGTCAGATAGCCGTAGGGGATGCCCAGCGCCGCCGAGATTTGCAGCAGGGTACGATATTGAAACGGCTCGTAGGTGGATCCGGAATCCGGCGTAGCCGGGGTTGAGACATCCTCGCCGGGATCAAGCCGCACCACCTGACCGGGTTCGACTTCGAGATCCTCGTCAGTTGGCTCCAGCGGTGTTTCCGGCGCGGGTGAGGTGATGAACATGGCGAACATCGCCGCGGTCTTTTTGCGCTCAAGCTCGGCGTCGTCATAGAGATCAAGCGTGAACAGTTTGACGATGGCCGGGGAAAATCGGGATACGCCGCGCAGCTGGCCAGCCTCTACGGGATCGATGACGTGGATGATGTCGCTTGCCGGAATGCGCACGGTTTCGCCCGAAAGGCCCGGATCGGTCATGTCACCCGGGTGGCGGCGCAGGAAATGATAGGCAACGCGCCTGCCAATAGCGTTGAACTCGATGCCCTGGCGGATTTGTCCACCACCGGAAAGTTCGCGGTTCATGGCAAGCGGCAGCATTTCCGAGGGCAGCATCTGCAATTGCAGCGGCACGGTCAGCCCGTCTCCGGCGCGTCGTGGCCGGATGCGCAGGAACACTTCGCCTGCCAGAAACACTTCGCGGGTAGCGCGGCGCTGCAGC
Organism: Rhodobacteraceae bacterium UBA3069; assembly: GCA_002366795.1. Classification (GTDB taxonomy): domain Bacteria; phylum Pseudomonadota; class Alphaproteobacteria; order Rhodobacterales; family Rhodobacteraceae; genus UBA3069. The sequence goes on from DFBX01000055.1 coordinate 4,494, forward strand.
CCGTAGAAATCAGTCAAACCTTCTGCATCCGCTTCATCGGTCCAGGCCAGCCAAAGGGATTGCAGCTCTTCTTTCAGGGCCGCGTCGTCAATGGACGAAGACGGTTTGACCCCGTCACCCACGACATTGCTGGCAAAAGCCTCGACCGCATTGGCAGCGTAGCCATTGTTGCGCACCAACCAACGCGCCCGGGCGGTGATGGTTTCGCCCGCGCCTGCAATCAGCGTGTTCACATGGGCGCGTGAAGCCCGGAAACTCCGCAGGCGACGGTGCATCTGAGCCGCGTCAAAGCCACCGATCACTGCGCCCAGCCGCTGGCGGAATCCTTCAATCCCCATGGCTCAGAGCCCCTTGGTGGCAATAGTGCCCCAGCGGCGTCGCCGGGGGGAACCGGAAGCGACCGCAATCCGGCCCTCAAGATCGGCAATCGCAGTCGCCATCTCGGCATCGGAGCCATAGGTGATGGTGCGCCCGTCATAACTGACCGAGCGCATGCCTGCGTAGCGCGCCTCCTGCAGCGCCGTCAGCAGCGTGCGCATCCTGTCGAGTTCCATCTCTTAATCCCTCATGAATCTGGGTGTGTATGTCCGGCGCTTGCGGCGCGCGGTTGTTGGTGTTCCGGCCTTGGCAGGTTGTGGTGCGTCAGGGGGTGTTGGCAATGTTTCTGCCGCTACCGATTGCAGGCGCGGTTCAACCCCGGCCTGTTCTTCGAGACGCCGCCAGGTTGCTTCGTCCCAGCGGTCTGCCCCGAGGATCCACGCGGCAGCCCGGGCATAGACCCGGCAATCCAGCGCCTCGTTGCGCTCGCGCAGCTTTTGCCATTCCTGTCGGGCGTAGCCGCGCTTGTTGCGAACGGTGACCAGCTGCTCGGCCACCAGTTGCTTGAGCCACTCCGTGTCGACCCAGTCGGGCAGATGCACGGTGCCGGGCGGGTCACAGACACCCAAGCTCCGATCCTCATCGCAGGGCCGTTCCAGCCGCAGAAAGCGATAGGTCTCGGTTTTGAAGGTGGCCGTGGCGATCGACCAGAGCCTTGCACCCCGGCGCAATCGCCGCCCGCCGATGGTGGCATCAACGAAGGTGGGGCCCGATACCGGGGTGGCTCGATTGAAACCTTCCAGCCCTTTGATCGGCGCGACCTGCTCAAAACCCTGCGCGCGGGCCCAGCCATAGACGGCAGAGGATTCATAGCCTGAATCAATCGCCAGCTTTGCAATCGGCATCACCGCACCATTGGTATGCTGCCAGGTTTTCCCCAGCATCGCGGTCAGCTGATCCCAGGCCTGCGCATGATCTGGTCCACCGGCAATGACGATGTGATCGACAAGCCAGCTTTCCAGACCGCGACCCCAGGCCCAGACATCAACCTCGATGCGGTCTTTCTGCACATCGACACCAGCGGTGAGGAACAAACCACCCTCCGGGATCTGTGCCTCGCCATAGCTTTCCCGCCGCTCCGAAAGCCGCTGCCATTCCGGTGCTTCGCCGCTTTCCACCCATGTCTCACCCAGCAACGTGTTGCGCGCCGCGCGCAGCAGGTCCTCGGAGCCCTGGGCGGCCAGCCAGTCCCGGGCGATCTGTTCCCAGCTTTTCCAACCAATCGGTGAATAAAGCGCCGAGATGTGGAACCCGATGGAATGCGGATCCTGCGATTTGGCCGTTGCCCGCCACTCGCCCGCCGCCAGCATCGCCGTCTTGTGATGCTCGGCGATCGGAGCTTCGCAACCGGCACAATGATAGTTCGCCGTTTTGGGTTCGCCTTTCGCCCAGCGCAGGCGTTCAAACTCCAGCCACTGCATATGACCGCAATGCGGACAGGGCACGAAATACCG
>DFBX01000126.1 GCA_002366795.1 Rhodobacteraceae bacterium UBA3069
ACTTCCGCATCATATCAGATCAAAATCTCCGGGTTTTCGAGGGATAGGGGTATACCTGAAATTTAATTGGCTTCATCACTCACCAATTTGACCTGTCTCGGCGTCTTTGATATCATGATCCGCCTGTTTGCGTTCATGATACGATTCCATCTTTGAAGGCCGTCGAGGTGGGCGACGGCCAGTCTTCACATAGCCGTTCTTGTTGCTGACGGGTTTGATCTTGTGCTTCGTCGCAGCTTTGTCCTGTGCATCTTTGATATGAGACACAGCACTGAGATGTTTGTTCTCTGTGATCGCCGCTGCGCCATGCACGCGATACGTCTTCAGCAATTTTTAGGGCAGAGTGACACTTTTGCTTTGCTCACGGGTTCCATTTTAGCTTTGCAGCTACCCCCCCCCTTTTTTTACTCGCATAATCAGTATTATGTTAAAGGAAGGGATAAAATTGCCGGCCCGCAACGGCCCATAATACAATCACGTAGAACGCGAATTGCCGAGACGCCTGAACGCCATACTTGCACTGACGCCTTAGGTTTCCTAGAAAACCTGACCAGTGGTCCGAAATTCATACGGCCCCGACACCAGGGAAATTTTGCGCATGACCTCGATCCTGATCCTCAACGGTCCCAACCTCAACCTGTTGGGCACGCGCCAACCCGAGGTCTATGGCTCTACCACGCTGGCGGATATCGAAAGCGCCTGCCGCGGCAAGGCCGAGGACATGGGCGTCGCGCTGGATTTCCAGCAATCGAACCACGAAGGCGTATTGATTGATGCGATTCATACGGCCAAGGGCCGCCATGACGGGATCATCCTGAACGCGGGTGCCCTCACCCACACATCGATCGCCATCATGGATGCGATCAATTCGGTCGAGCTGCCGGTGATCGAGCTGCACCTGTCGAACATCCATGCGCGCGAGTCGTTTCGCCACAAGTCCTGGATCGCGCCCGTTGCCCTTGGACAGATTTGCGGATTCGGGGCGCATGGGTATAGTCTGGCCATTGACGCGCTTGCCGCGCATTTTGGGAAAACTTGACATGACAACGATGCGCTATCTGGAGCTGCTGACCGACACCCGCAGCATCGAAGAATTGTGGGAAATGCATTGCAGCAAGATGGCGTCTTACGGGTTTGACAGGCTGCTCTATGGGTTTACGCGCTATCGGACCGAAAACTCGCTGGGCAACCCCGAGGATTTCGTTGTTCTGTCGAACCACCATCCCGACTATACTGACCGTTTTATTGGTGATGGCCTTTATTTTCACGCACCGATGACGCAATGGGCTATCCACAATACCGGCGCGTGTAGTTGGCGAGAGCTGGCCGAACGGACCAACCTTGATACCCTGACCGAGAACGAACGGCGCGTGATCGCCTTGAACCTGTCGCAAAAGGTACAAGCCGGATACACGATAAGCTTCAATTCGTTGTCGATGCGTAACCGCGGCGCGATCGCGCTGACCGCCGCAGACGGCATCATGCAGGATCAGGTAGATGCGGTCTGGCAACAGCATGGCCAGGACATCCTTGTGATGAACAATGTCGCGCATCTCAAGATCCTGTCGCTGCCCTATTCCGGGCCGGGAAAACCGCTGACCAAGCGCCAGATCGAAGCGCTGGAGTGGGTTGGCGATGGCAAGACCACACAGGATATCGCGATGCTGATGGGGCTGACCCCAGCCACGGTCGAGAAGCACCTGCGCTTGGCCCGTGAGGCGCTGAACGTCGAAACCACCGCCCAAGCGGTTCTGAAAGCGGCATTCAAAAATCAGATGTTCATTTTTGACGGCGAGCCCGTGTTGCCCTGACCCGACGCGGATTGATCAAACGGTCAGTTTTCGGGCTTAATGTTCTTGATTTAGCAACAGCATTCTACCCAAAAGCGAAACCCTAGCTAAATGGGTAGGGAATCCCTTACTTTCTTAATTGCGCGTTAATTGGCATTCTGCAATCGTTCCGTGAGTGGTGGCTTTAGCCAAGGAACATCGGGAAGATCACCCCTGAGATTTCAGGGCCCTGCCTTTCCGCCGGACAATCCGGACGTCGGCCCGAGGTGTATAATCAGCCTCGGGTCGGCACTATCGGCCCGCTCCCCCTCTCATCCCCATTGTCCCGGGGGTAGTAGCCAAAAAGAAACGGTGCCGTCCCTGGGGGCGGCACCGTTTTTTCTTTGATCGGTCGGTGAAAGACTGCGGCCGGATCAACCGGCCGCAAGAAGAATCAGGCGCCCGCTGCGGTCTTGGCGACTTCGGCTGCAAAATCCTCTTTCACTACTTCGATGCCTTCGCCCACTTCCAGCCGGACGAAACCGGTGACGGTCACGCCTGCTTCCTTGGCGGCGGCTTCGACGGTCAGGTCGGGGTTCACAACGAACGCCTGGCCCAGCAGGGTCGATTCGGCGATGAATTTCTTCATCCGGCCTTCGATCATCTTCTCGATCACCTGCTCCGGCTTACCGGATTCGCGGGCGATATCGATTTGAACCTGCTTTTCCTTCTCGACCACGGCGGGGTCAAGATCGGCTTCGGACAGCGACGCAGGGTTGGCTGCGGCGATGTGCATGGCAACCTGGCGGCCAAATGCTTCGTTGTCACCGGTCATTGCGACCAGAACGCCGATTTTGCCCATTCCTTCGGTGACCGCGTTGTGCACGTACGAAACGACCTTGTCGCCCGAAATTTTCTGCATCCGGCGCAGGGTCATGTTCTCACCGATTTTCGCGATGGCGTCGGTCAGAACGGTCGCGACGGGCTTGCCGTTGATTTCAGCGGCGTTCAGCGCGTCGATGTCGTCTACTTTCAGCGCGGCCTCGGCGATGGAAGCAACCATGCCTTGGAATTCAGCGTTCTTGCCGACGAAATCGGTTTCGGAGTTGACTTCGACAGCGACAGCGGAGCCACCATCAACAGCCACGGCCACCAGACCTTCGGCGGCGGTGCGGCCGGACTTCTTGGCGGCTTTCGCCAGGCCTTTGGTGCGCAGCCAGTCGATTGCGGCTTCCATGTCACCATCGGTTTCGGTCAGCGCTTTTTTCGCGTCCATCATGCCTGCGCCCGACGTTTCGCGCAGTTCTTTCACCATTGCAGCAGTGATCGCCATGTTACGGCTCCTCGAAATTCTTTTGAAACGGGTTCCGGGGGCGGTCTATCCGCCACCCGGTGACATTTTCATGACGGGCGGGTGCAAAGGCACCCTGCCCCGTGCATGGATCAGGCTTCGGCCACGGCCTCTTCGGCGGGGGCTTCGTCCAGCGCGCCAAGGTCCACACCGGCGGCGCCCATCTGGGCGGTCATGCCGTCCAGCGCAGCGCGGGATGCCAGATCGCAATACAGCGCGATGGCGCGTGCCGCGTCGTCGTTGCCGGGAATGATGTAGTCGATGCCATCGGGCGAGCAGTTGGTGTCAACGACGGCCACAACGGGGATGCCCAGCTTGTTGGCTTCGGCGATTGCCAGTTGCTCTTTTTTCACGTCGATGACGAACAGCAGGTCGGGAACGCCGCCCATTTCGCGGATGCCGCCCAGGGACGCGTTCAGCTTCTCCTGCTCGCGCTCCATGCCCAGACGCTCTTTCTTGGTCAGGCCTTCAAAGCCGCGCTCGGCTGCTTCGTCGATCGTTTTCAAACGGTTGATCGACTGCGAAACGGTCTGCCAGTTGGTCAGCGTTCCGCCCAGCCAACGGTGGTTCATGTAATACTGCGCGCATTTCTCAGCAGCATCGGCGACGGGCTGTGCGGCCTGACGCTTGGTGCCGACGAACAGAACACGGCCGTTTTTCGCCACGGTGTCACGGATGACTTTCAGCGCCGCGTCCAGCATGGGAACGGTCTGGGTCAGGTCCATGATGTGGATGCCGTTGCGCGCACCGTAGATGAACTCGCCCATACGGGGGTTCCAACGCTGCGTCTGGTGACCAAAGTGAACGCCGGCTTCAAGCAGCTGACGCATGGAGAACTCGGGAAGAGCCATGTCTTTTTCCTTTCCGGTTTACGCCTCGGCGGGGTGTCAGGGCATTTGCCCAACCGGCGGACCTGCAAGGATGTCTCCCTCACAAGGCCCAACCCCACCTGCGGGTTTGAGTAGCGCGCCTATACACGCCCCCTGCCCCCTCGGCAAGTGCATTGCGTTTTATTTCGCGGCTTTTTGCGCGCTACAGGAACACCCGTTCAACCACCCAATAGCCGCCGATCAACGCCATCACGCCCGACGCGGGCATGGCAATCGCCTGTCGGTACCATGTTTTGCCGCGAAACCATACACCTACGCCAAGGAATGCAAGTGCGATCACCGTCAGCTGCCCCAGTTCCACCCCGACGTTGAACCCGATCAGCGCGGGAATGAACTGCGCCTGCGGCAGGCCGAATTCCCCAAGGACCGAGGCAAAGCCAAGCCCGTGCAGCAGACCAAAGGCAAAGATCACCAAGGGCCGCCAGCGGTGCAGCTTGCCATCAACGATGATATTTTCCACCGCCACCCAGCAGATAGAGGCGGCGATCAGCGGCTCGACGATGCTGGCGGGCACGTTGACCAGCCCAAGCGCCCCCGCAGCCAGCGTGACCGTATGCGCCAGCGTAAAGGCCGAGATTTGCCAAAGCAGCGGACGCAAGTGCGGCGACAGGAAAAACAGGCCCAGCACGAACAGGATATGATCCAGCCCCTTGGGCAGGATGTGGTCGAAGCCTACCGGCACGTATTCGGCAAAGGCCTGCGGTCCGCTCAGCTGCGCCGCACCCCCTGCCAAGGGAAAGACGGGGCTGGCATCGCCACCCTCGATATAGCCGGTATAAGGGTCGTCCACGCCCTGTTGGCGCAGCACGATTTCGCCATTGCCCGCCGCCCAGCGGAATTGGAAATCCTGCGCACCGTCCGGCATCGGCGCGACAAAGGTCAGGTCGCTGGCGCGGGGCAGATCGACATTACCCGCGGGATTCAAGGTCATGTCTTTAAACGTCATTTCCAAAGGCGTGCCATCCACGAGCAAGGTAAACCCGTCCAGCAAACCCCGCATCCCCGCCATGACCTGCGGTCGCAGCGCCTCGGCTTCAAGGATGCGCAGCGCGTGATATCTGTCGGTTTCTTCTGCTTCGTCCGTGTCGGCCACGCCATCCAGATCTATGCCCGCCAGAAACGCCTCGGCGTTCAGGCGCAGTTCCAGCACGGCTTGTCCGTCCCGTACGTAAAGATTGGCGATGGTCGGCGTCACCTCATGCGCGGTCGAAACCGTGGCAAGGCTTGACAACACCCAAATCAACAGCAGCTTGACTGCCATGAAACTTTTAGCCCGCATTCTGATCCTCGCCCTTGTCTTGTCACCCGCACAGGGCGCATTTGCCCATGAAGTATGGCTCGACTCTGCCGAATGGCAACTGCAACCGGGTGACGACCTGGTGGTCAGCTTGAAAAACGGCGAGGATTTCGACGGGATCGAACTCAGCTGGCTGGACCGCCGCATGACCCGTTTCGACAGTATCACGGACGACGATGTTACCGCGCTGCAAGGGCGTGCGGGCGATATCCCCGCGGTCCAGACGGTCGCGCCGGACGAAGGGCTGATGGTGCTTGCCTATTCCTCGACCCATTCCACGGTGCGCTACAAGACTTGGGAAAAATTCATGTCCTTCGCCGGCCACAAGGATCTGGCGCGCGATATTCCGGAAGTCGCGCTGTATCACAAGGCAAACGACCTGCCGTTCAAGGACTTCAAGGAAGTTTACTGGCGTCATTCCAAGGCCTTGCTGGGCATAGGTGATGCAAAAGGCAAGGACAGGGAGCTGGGGCTGGAAACCGAATTTGTCGCCATGAGCAATCCTTATACCGACGATCTTGCCAATGGATTTCAGGCCATGCTGCTGTATCAGGGCCGCCCCCGCGACGAAACTCAGGTCGAGGTCTTCGACCGCGCCCCCGACAAATCCGTGACAGTCACCCGCCTGCGCACCGATGCGGGCGGCGTCGTTACTGTGCCTGTCATCCCCGGCCATACCTATCTGCTGGATTCGGTGGTCTTGCGCCGCCCCGATGCCGACCTCGCCACGAAGACCGAGGCGATCTGGGAAACGCTGTGGGCCGCGATGACCTTTCACGTACCGCAATAGCGCCGCTTGCGCAGCCTCCGCTTTGCGGGCAGACAGGGCCGCATGACACGGGTTTTATGTATCGGAAGCGTCCTGTGGGATGTTATCGGCCGCGCCGAGCGCGCCATAGGGCTGGGCAATGATGTGCCCGGCCATATCACCCGTTTGCCCGGTGGCGTGGCAATGAATATTGCCATGGCGGTCCAGCGCGCAGGGCTGCGCCCATTCGTCCTGACCGCCATCGGATCCGATGACGAGGGCACGGAATTGATGCGTGCATGCAAGGGTTTGCAGGTCGAAACTGATCTGGTTTTCCGCAGCGCAGACATGCCGACCGACCGCTATTTGGCAATTGAGGGAGAAAACGGGCTGATTGCCGCCATTGCCGATGCGCATTCGCTGGAACGGGCCGGTGATGCGATCCTTTCGCCGCTGTTGGATGGGCGGCTTGGGTCCGACGCGGCACCCTATGACGGGCTGATCTGCGTCGATGGCAACCTGACCCGCGATCTGCTGTCGCGCATCGCACTGGCGCCGGCCTTTGCGCGCGCCGATCTGCGCGTGGTCCCCGCCAGCCCCGGCAAGGCCGAGCGGATCGGGCCGCTGATCGCGCGCCTGAATGCCACGCTTTACGTCAACCTCGAAGAGGCCGGATTGCTGGCCACCGCCACCTTTGCCGACGCCCCCAGTGCCGCCCATGCGCTGCTGGAACAGGGCGCGCACCGCGTGCTTGTGACGGATGGCGCGCGCGCCGTGTCCGATGGCGTCGCGGGGCAAGGCATCGTCACAATGAACCCGCCGCAAATTCGCGAGGCCCGCGTGACCGGCGCGGGCGACACGTTCATGGCCGCCCATATCGCCGCCGAACTGGCCGGCCAGGACCGCGCCCAAGCCCTTGAAACCGCGCTGGAAACCGCCGCCCGTTACGTCGCAGGAGAGCCCGCATGACCGCCTTTTTCACCCCCTCGCCCGAGGTTGCCGAAGCCTTTGCCGATGGACGCCCCGTTGTCGCGTTGGAAAGCACGATCATCACCCACGGGATGCCCTACCCCGACAACCTGACCACCGCCCGCGCGGTCGAGGACACCGTGCGCGAATCCGGTGCCACCCCGGCAACCATTGCCGTGCTGGAGGGCAGCTTGCACGTCGGCCTGACCGACACGCAGCTTGAAACGCTGGCGCAGGCCAAGGGTGTCGCAAAGCTCAGCCGTGCCGATCTGGCCGCCTGCATGGCGCGCGGCGGCACCGGGGCCACCACTGTCGCATCGACCATGATCGCCGCGCGGCTGGCCGGGATTGAGGTGTTCGCCACCGGCGGCATCGGCGGCGTGCATCAAGGGGCCGATCAGAGCTTTGACATTTCCGCCGACCTGCAAGAACTGGCGCAAACCCCTGTCACAGTTGTCGCGGCGGGTGCAAAGGCGATCCTTGACTTGAACAAGACGCTGGAAGTGCTTGAAACACTGGGTGTTCCCGTTGTTGCCATGGGGCAGGACAGCCTGCCCGCCTTTTGGTCTGCCACGTCCGAATTGAAGGCGCCGCTGCGCATGGACACCGCGCCCGAGGTCGCCCGCGCCCACCGCCTGCGCCGCGCGATGGGCATTCCCGGCGGTCAGTTGATCGCCAACCCGATCCCCGCCACGCTGGAAATTCCGCCCCATGAAATGGCCCCCGTGATCGCGCAGGCCAATGCAGATGCCGATGCCATGGGCATCACCGGCAAAGAGGTCACGCCCTTCCTGCTAAGCCGGATCTACGATCTGACCGGGGGGCGGTCGTTGAAGGCCAATATCGGGTTGGTGCTGAACAATGCCCGGCTTGCGGCCGAAATCGCCACCCAATTGGTGAAAATTTCATAAATCCGCGGTCATATGCGCCAAAACCCCTGCGATGATGCATCAATCGCCATTGTGACGTGGCGGCAAAGTGCCTAACTACATGGCCACGGCCACGGCCGCATCCCAGTTTCCCCGCGAGTTGACCCGCATATGACAAGCCCCTTTGACGAAACAACGCCAATTCCGCGCAAGCCGGGGCTTTTTGGCCGACTGCGGTCCTCTTTTCTGACGGGGATCGTCGTGATCGCCCCTGTCGGTTTGACCATCTGGCTGCTCTGGACGCTGGTGGGATGGGTCGATGGGGTGGTTCTGCCGCTGGTGCCGGAACGGTTCCAGCCGGAACATTACATCGGCATCAACCTGCGCGGCGTCGGCCTGATCATTTTCCTGGTCTTTACCATCCTCGTCGGCTGGATCGCGCGTGGGTTGATCGGGCGGTCGCTGATCCGTTTTGCCGAAAGCCTCGTGGAACGGATGCCGGTGGTTCGGTCAATCTATTCGGGTGTGAAGCAGATCGCGGAAACGGTCTTTGCCCAGACCGAACGCAGCTTTGAAAAGGCCTGCCTGATCCAGTACCCCCGAAAGGGCGTCTGGGCCATCGGCTTTGTCTCGACCGAGGCGAAGGGAGAGATCGCGCGGCGCGCCGAAGCCGGCGGTCGCCTGATGTCGGTTTTCGTACCGACCACGCCGAACCCGACCTCGGGGTTTTTGCTCTATTTCCCGGCAGAGGACGTTATCGAGTTGGACATGTCGGTAGAGGATGCCGCCAAGCTGGTGATCTCGGCAGGGCTGGTTTATCCGAACCCGAAGAACCCCAAGATTCCCGCGCAATCTGAATAATCCGGCGCTGAATGCGCCATCCGGGTGCCATTTATGTTGAAAAATACCTGACGCGGCAAAGCGACACTTCCCAGACAACCCAAGCCAGTATAATGCTTTTATTTGCCTTTGGTTGAAACGCGGGGAATAAAATTAGTGACTGATACAATTCTGGATTGCTGCATCATTGGCGCCGGGCCTGCCGGGCTTCAGGCCGGGTATAAAATGGCAAGAATGGGCATGGATGTGCGCCTGTTGGAACGGGGCCAGGTCGGCCAGTTCTTTCGCCAGTTCCCGCGCCACCGCACCCTGATTTCAATCAACAAGGTGCATACTGGCCTGTCCAATCCAGAAACCAAACTGCGCTATGACTGGAACAGCCTGCTGAATGACGATGGCGTGCTGTTCCCCGATCACAGCAAGAAATATTTCCCGAACGCCGATGTTTACGTGGAATACCTGGAACAGTTCGGTGGGCTTCTGGGCGACCGGATCGTCGAGAATTGCGAGGTGACGCGCGTCAGCAGTGATGATGGTTTGTTCACCCTGACCTGCGCCGATGGCAGCACCCACCGTGCGCGCAGCGTGATCGTCGCCACCGGTGTCTCGCGCCCGTGGAATCCCGAGATTGAAGGTTGGGATTTGGTCGATCAATATTACGACTTCGACACAGATGGCGCGGTTTACGACGACAAGCGCGTGCTGGTCGTGGGCAAGGGCAATTCCGCGTTCGAGACCGCCGATGCGCTGATCGAACATGCGCAGGCGATCCATGTCATGTCGCCCAACCCGCTGAAATTCGCGTGGAACACCCATTTCGTCGGGCATCTGCGGGCGGTGAACAACAATTTCCTCGATACTTACCAACTGAAATCGCAAAACGCGGTGATCGACGCCTCGATCCGCAAGGTTGAACGCAACAACGACGGCACGCTGACGGTCACCGCCGGCATGGAAGCCGCCGAAGGGCACGACATCGTGCTGACCTATGACAAGATCATCGCCTGCACCGGGTTCCGGTTCGACGCGTCGATCTTTGACGAGGATATCCGCCCGACCCTGCGCCACATGGACAAATTCCCCGCCATGACAGCGCAATGGGAAAGCGAGGAAATTCCCGGTCTTTTCTTTGCAGGCACCATCATGCAATGCCGCGATTTCAAAAAGACCATGTCGGGGTTTGTCCATGGCTTCCGCCACAATGTCGAATGCCTTGTAGATTTCATCGCCGACCGGCTTGGCACTGCGCCCATGCCCTCTGATACGGTTCCGATGCAGCGCGAGGCGCTGGCAGATGTGCTGATCGACCGGTTCTCGACCAATGCCGAACTGTTCTTGCAGCCAGCTTTCATGGCCGATGCCATCATCCTGTCTGGGCCGGATGCGGGCAAACGCCTGCGCGGCGTGCCCATGGCGTGGCTGCGTGAACAGGCCGATTTGCGAAAACACGGTGTAATGGCGCTGAGCATGGAGTTCGGCAATTTCGGTGACAGCCCGATGCATGTGAAGCGTCAAAATACGCTGCAAGGCGATCATGCCGATCCGTTCATCCACCCCGTGCTGCGCATCTTCCGCGGCGACGAGGTGGCGATGGCCCACCTGCCCGACCATCTGGACAGCGACTGGCGCAGCGCCGCCGCCAAGGATGCCGGTGCCGGCACGGTGCAGGAAATGACCTATGACGGAAAGCTGCAATCCTGCGCCCATGCCGCGCGGCAAAAACTGATCGAGGTGCTGACTCAGCATGACATCGGCCAGCCAGCACGCGCCACCACGGCGGCGCGCTAAGCCGTTGTAATCAAAACCGATCTGGCCGGGATTAATTCAGCATACCGGCCAGATCGACGGTTCCGTGATCGTTCAGCGCCGCCCAGTGTTCGGCAAGGAAACGATCCGCCGCCGCGCGCCCTTTGGCCTTGAGCTGCAATAACAGTGCCGGTTGCGGCAGCAGCTTTGTCGCGACGGACAGCCTGTTCATCAGCGCGTCATCGGCCACCATATGCACATGACCCGTTTCATCGCGCCCTCTGTCACGCTTCCCTCGTCGATCAGGCGCTGGACAAAGGCAACCGCGCGCAATTCGCGCAACAGAGAGGAATTGAAGCTGATCTCGTTGATCCGGTTCTGGATCTGTTGTGGCGTCAGGGGCAGGCTTTCGCGCTGGATCGGGTTGATGTTCACGATCAGAATATCGGCTGGCAAGCCCTTGTCAAACAGGGGAAATAACGCCGGATTACCACTATATCCGCCGTCCCAATATGCCTCTTTCCGGTCGGTTTCGGGATCATGAATCTCTACCGCCTGGAACATTTCCGGCAAGCAGGCAGAGGCAAGCAGCGCATCCGGGGTGATCCCCTCGTGGGTGAAAATGCGGATCATGCCGCTGCGCACGTTTGTCGCCCCGATAAACAACCGCGGCCCCTCGTGCGAGCAGACACGATCAAAACGGAATTCCTCGGCCACGTCGGCCAATGGATTACGGTAGAACGGCCCCAATGCATAGGGCGACGCCACACGAGAAGCGGCGTCTAACATCGCGTAAGGAAAGGTATAATCCAACGCGGCCGAGGTTGCGCCAGGACTGGGCGAAAAGGCCTTGGCCATGTGGCCCAGCCATGGCATGCCGTGCAAGTCGCGCAAGGCGCCCATCCGGGTCCACAGCCAGTTCAGGTTGCGCCGCGCCCCTTCGCGCCCGCCATCAAGCCAGCCCGATTTATAGGCCGCGCCGTTCAGCGCCCCCGCCGAGGTGCCAGAGATTGCGTCGATCTCCAGCTTGTCCTCGTCCAGCAGCCTGTCCAGCTCCAAGTCTGACACATGTTACTTGTTTCCCCTGATTTCATCGAGAGCGTTGAGCGCGCGGCGTTCGCGGG
>DFBX01000124.1 GCA_002366795.1 Rhodobacteraceae bacterium UBA3069
CATTCGCCCGACGGGCAATCCCGTGGTCTTCACGCTGACGCTTCACACAAGCCAGCAATTCGAGGCGGGCGGGAGAAGAGAGAAAACCCGGGCGGATCATGCATCGACCTGAATCTACTACGCCTAAATCGTCAAGCAGTTCTTCGGGTGTTCTCGGGTGTTCTCGGGTGTTCAAGGACTCGCAGTATAATAGGTTTGTAGGGAAATGTCATTTATAAACCTATCTCAAAGAAGGGATTTGACGAGTGCCCGGCGGGGCCCAAACGCCGGGATCGGGTAGGGTCGGTATTGCGTCTGCCAATCGGGTCGGCAGAACCATGTCAAAGCGGTTACTCGCGCGATACCGGTCGCTATGGTAGGTCACCAGTGTACGCCGCCTGCTGCTCCTCAGGCAGTCACGGCGGCGCAGTTTCATGGTCTGGCTTGACCGCTGCGCGGCCGGTTTTCATACGATACGGCTCGGCCACCACTCACGGTGGCAAACGCAATGCCGACCCCTCCCGTTTTTTGGCTCAAAGCCAGTCTTGCAGGCGCGCAGCGACGGTCTTAAACCCACTACCATGGCCAAACTCTACTTCAACTACTCCACCATGAACGCAGGCAAATCGACGGTTCTGCTGCAAGCGGCGCATAACTACCGCGAGATGGGTATGACACCCTATATCCTGACCGCGCGCCTGGACAACCGGACAGGCAAGGGTCAAGTCGCGTCGCGTATCGGCCTGACGGCCGAGGCGGATACCTTCGCCCATGGCGATGACCTATACGCCCGAATCCAAGCGCGCCTGGCGGAAGGCCCCGTCCAATGCATCTTTATCGACGAGGCGCAGTTCCTGGACCCCGAACAGGTCTGGCAACTTGCCCGTGCGGTGGACGACATGAACGTGCCGGTCATGGCCTACGGGCTACGCGTCGATTTTCAGGGCCGCACTTTTCCCGGCTCAGCCGGGCTGCTGGCATGGGCCGACGACATGCGCGAGGTGCGCACCATCTGCCACTGCGGACGCAAGGCCACCATGGTGGTGCGACGCGGCGCGGATGGGCAGGCGGCAAGGGATGGCGACCAAGTGCAGATCGGCGGCAATGAAACCTATCTGTCGCTCTGCCGCAAACACTGGCGCGAGGCGATGGGCGACAGCGCGCCGGTCTGATGCCCCGCCATCCGCCAGCGCGCGTGTCAGGTATTTTCAGAACAATGAAGGCGCCGCCGCCTGAGGAGAGCCGCGGGACGCGGATCGACGAGGCATATGTGCGGGCCAAATGGCCCGCGCCATCAGGTCACGCCTTTTCCAGGATCACCGATCCCACGGAATAGCCCGCGCCAAAGGAACAGATCAGCCCGATATCGCCTTTTTCCATCCCGCCGGAATGTTTCGCAAAGGCGATGATCGACCCGGCGGATGATGTATTGGCATAGTCCTGCAGGATGTTCGGCTGTTCGTCCGTTTCCGGCACGCGGCCCAGCACCTTGCGACCGATAAAATCGTTCATGGTTTTATTCGCCTGGTGCAGCCACATACGTTTCAACGCATCGGGCGCGATGCCCTCTTCCCCGATATGCGCAAGGATATGGGCTGACACCATGGGCACCACTTCCTTGAACACCTTGCGCCCGTTCTGCATGAACTGCATGTCGCGCCGGTCGGCCACGCCGTCAGGGCGGTTGCGGCGCAAGAAGCCGTTGTTGTTGCGGATATTGTTGGAAAATTCCGTGGCGCAGCGGATCGATCGGACCAGCCACTTTTCGTCCGTCGCGTCCTCGGCCTGTTCCAGCACCGTGGCGGTGCAGACATCGCCAAAGATGAAATGGCAATCGCGGTCGCGCCATTCCAGGTGGCCCGAGGTAATTTCCGGGTTCACCACCAGCGCCTTGCGGACCGAGCCGGAGCGGATCATGTCCGCCGCCGCCTGGATCCCGAAAGTGGCCGAGGAACAGGCCACGTTCATGTCAAAGGCAAAGCCCCCTGCCCCCAGCAGTTTCTGGATCTCGATTCCCACGGCCGGATAGGCGCGCTCCATGTTCGATGCGGCGCAGATCACCAAGTCGATCTCGGACGCGTCCACGCCCGCCGCGTCAAGCGCCTTGTGGCAAGCATCCAGCGCGATTTCGGCCATCATGCCCGGCTCGTCGTCACTGCGCTGGTGCAGGTGGGGATACATGCGGGCGGGGTCCAGCGTGCCCTCCTTGTCCATCACGTAGCGTTGTTCTATCCCGCTTGCGTTGAAGATGAACTCGGACGATGAATGCGGTTTCGCCTCAATCTTGCCCGCCGCGATGGCCTCGGCATTCTCGGCGTTGAACAGATCCGCATGGGCATTGAAACTGGCGACCAGTTCGTCATTGGTGATGACGTTTTCAGGCGTGAACACGCCCGTGCCGGTGATGGCTGGTTGATACATTAGGGGCCCCTTCCGAGATTGGCCCTCAGATCACCTGTTAGCGGCGCAAAGGTCAAGCCTGACGCGGCTGTCACAGCACGTTAGGCGGCGGTTCCCCGGCAAAGAAGGCGGCCATGTTGTCCAGCGCCAGCATTCCCATGGCGGTTCGCACCTCAAGCGCGGCGGTGCCAAGGTGTGGCAGCAGGGTGACATTGTCCAACGCGCGCAGGGCTTGCGGCACCTCCGGTTCGCGCTCATAGACATCCAGACCGGCCCCGCCGATGCGCCCTTCGGTCAGGGCGGCGACCAGCGCGGCCTCGTCCACCACATCGCCGCGGGCGATGTTGATCAGGTGGGCGTGGGGGGGCATCGCCTCCAGCACCGCAGACCCGACAAGGTGGCGCGTTTCGGCCCCGCCCGGCACGGCGATGACCAGAATATCGGCCCCTGCCGCCAGGTCCGTCACGCTGTCCGCGCGGGTGGCGGGGAAATCAAGCTGCTTGTCCGATCGCGCCATGTATCCCACCGACATCCCGAACCCGTGATGGCAGCGCCGCGCGATGGCTTGCCCGATGCGCCCCATGCCAACGATACCGATGCGTTTGCCGGTCACATGCAGGCCCAGCATTTGCGTCGGGTTCCAGCCGGTCCAGTTGCCCGCGCGCACCAGCCGCTCGCCTTCACCGGCGCGGCGGGCCGACATCAGGATCAGCGTCATAGCGATATCGGCCGTGGCATCGGTCACGGCACCGGGCGTGTTGGTCACGGTGATGCCGCGTGCGCGGGCGGCCTCCACGTCGATATGGTTGTAGCCGACACCGAAATTGGCCAGCAGCTTGCAACGCGGGTTGCCTATTTCGTCAAAGATCGGGGCGTCGAACAGGTCGCCCAGCGTCGGCATGATCCCGTCATACAGCACCAGCGATGAACACATCTCGGCCCTTGTCAGGGCGGTGTTGGCGGCGCGCTGCTCCACGTCGAACAGGTCATGGGCGCGCGCTGTCACAGCATCGGGCAAGGGTCGCGCCAGCAGGATACGGGGCCGCGCCATCAGTGCATCCGCCCGCCGGGCGGCACATCGTGGTCGGGACTGACCAGAACGATACCGCCGTCGCTGTCCGATACGCCCAGCACCAGCACTTCGGACATGAACTTGCCGATCTGGCGGGGCGGGAAATTGGTGACGGCCATGACGGTCTTACCCACCAGCATTTCGGGGTCATAATGCGCTGTAATCTGGGCCGAAGAGCGTTTTTCCCCCAATTCAGGGCCGAAATCGATCCACAGCTTGATCGCGGGTTTGCGCGCCTCGGGGTAGGGCTCGGCGCGGGTGATGCGGCCCGCGCGGATGTCCACTTTCATAAAATCGTCAAAAGAGATTTCAGCCATTGGCCAGTTCCCTAGACCGGTCGGCAGCGGCCTGCACGGCGCGGGACAAAAGCGGCGGGAACCCCGTTTTCGGGTCCATCAGCACCTCTAGCGCGGCTTGGGTCGTACCGTTCGGAGAGGTGACATTGACACGCAATTGCGAAGGGGATTCCGGCGCGGTTTCGGCCAATGCCCCCGCGCCCGCCACGGTGGCGCGGGCCAGTTTCAGCGCCAGGTCGGGGGACAGCCCTTGCTCTTCGCCGGCAAGGGCCAGCGTTTCGATCAGGTGGAACACATAAGCGGGGCCGGATCCCGACACGGCAGTGACGGCATCCATCTGGCTTTCGTCTTTCAGCCGGACAACCTGTCCTACGGCTGTCAGCAACGCCTCGACAAGATCCAGTTGCGCGGGGGTGCTGGCGGTATTTCCGATGATGGCCGTGATACCGCGCCCGACGGCGGCGGGGGTGTTGGGCATGGCGCGGATGATTGGGCTGTCGGCACCAAAGGTGGCGTCGAATGTCGCGATGGATGTGCCAGCGGCGACCGATACGAACAGGGTCTGTCCCCCGCCCATGGCGGCGATGGTGGGCAGCGCATCACCCATCATCTGCGGTTTCACGGCGATCAGAACGATGGCCGGATGGGCGGGCAGATCGGCATTCACATGCACGCCCGTGCCCTTGACCCAATCCGAGGGATGCGGGTCGATCACGTAAACGGATGTGGCGGGCAAGCCCTGTTTCAACCAGCCCTCAAGCATGGCCGATCCCATTTTGCCACATCCCAGCAGCACCAGCCCGCGTTCCGCGACCCTTGTCATATCCATCGTGATTGTCCCTCGCCTGATCCGGTTTTGCGCAAGTGTTACGCAGGGCGCGGCGGGGGTGCAATGGGGCGCGGCCACGGTCGGCGGGTCAATGCGCGCGGGGTTTGCACCGTTGGGGGCTGATGCCGCTTTTCGCGGCAAGGTTGCGCGCGATTTCACCCCGCAACGACAAAGGCCGCCCTTGATAGAGCGGCCTGTCAGAATTCAATCCACGTATGGGTCAGGCGCGGCCATAAGCCTCGGCAATAGCGATCTGCATCGCCTCGGCGGGTGACCGCCCGCCCCAGACCACCAGTTGCAGCGCGGGGTAATATCGTTCGGCGCTGCGCACGGCGGCGCCTATCATGGTGTCGATCTGTTCGGGGCTGGCCATCTGGCCGCCAGCCAACACCAGACCGTAGCGATAGACCATCAGTTTCTGCGCATCCCAATAGGTGAAATTGCCCGCCCAGCACTGGTCGTTCACCGCGTTCAGCGTCTCATACAGCGCGGGCAGCATTTCGGCGGGCGGTTCCATCTCGAAGGTGCAGATCATACGCAGCGTTTCGTCATAGCCCGACCATGCAAGGGTGATCGAATAGGTGCGCCATTGCCCTTCGACCGCCATGGCGATCTGGTCATCGCCGATACGGTCGAAATCCCAATCGTGGTGTTCGGCGATATGTTCGACGATGTCGATGGGGTGGATTTCCTCTGACAGGAACTGCTCGGACAGGGCCATGCGTCACCTCTTTTGCTGTAGCCGCGCGGCGCGATGCACCGCTAATGCTGGCTGTCTGCTCTAGGGGCTGGGTTCATCCCGCGCACCCTTACTAGATATGGTGGGGGCAGTTGACGGACCTGTAAAGCAATAATTTGTGGATAACCCCAAGTTCTTGTGGATGACATGACAAATTCATCCAGTCCTTGAGGTAAATTGAGGGATTTCCGGTTTCCACTTTTGGATTTTCGCGAAATCGGGTATTATTTCGGTTTGTAGCGTGCCACGGTTTTTTTCAGAGTTTGACAGAGATGTTTTAAGCAGAGCCGTTTTGCTGATTGTCGACTTCAGCCAGCACTTGTTGACCATTTCCCGACATTGCAGCCCGCCTCGACTGTCTCGTTCGGCCTCATGAACCGGGAAACCGCTTCGGGCGGGGCGATCTGCAACGGACCTCGAAGTCCGCCGCAAGTGATTAAAACGCCCAATCCGAGACCGACTTAAATACCCTTTAAACACCTTTTTCACCTCCTGCTGTGGAACGGCGCGCATCTTTCAGTCGGTCAGGAAGGTCAGGTCAAAACGCCAAGCATTACGGGGCAATGCCAAGTTTGTCGAAGAAGGCAGCGTGACGGGCTTTGGCTCCAGAAATGAGACCGGCATACGAGGTGACCTCCATGAATACTTAAAAGCCTTCATCCCAGCGATAATACGACTTTGAACCCGCCTTCTTGTAGAAGCCGCCGCCCCGCTTCATCACATGAGGGCGAGAGGAATGCCCGCAAGCAT